>NZ_DATMTE010000885.1:0-6281 GCF_035564935.1 Chitinophaga sp.
GGGATAATGCCGTATCTGCCCTGTGTATTAGTGGTGAAGTAGCTATTGATCTGTGGATTAATGGCATTGGATACCGTGGTAATGCTGGGAATACCGAAAATAAGCGATTTGTAACCGCTGGTAAAATTAATATACAGCACTGATTGGCTGCCATTTTTCGCTTCTGTGAAAAGGTTGGTGATACCGGTCCATTTCCCGTTATTATCGGGCACCACATACTGGTCCTGTACCCGTAGGGAGGAATTGGCGTTATTAATAGAAAAAGTGGTGTTGTCGGCCCAGTTGGTAGCTTCAATACCTTTGGGAGTAGCGGAAGCGCCAAACCGCCTCAACAGCACAATTTTGCCCCTTACCTGTCCCAGATCGGGAACTGCATCGCCCAGGTACCATTTGGATGGTTGCAGTTGGGTATAGCTGTCAAAAGTTTGTTCGAAAGAACGGGTGTTGTTGGTAGGATCATATTCTTCCTTTACGCACATGATGATGGTTTCTGTAGGGTTTGCCGCCAGGAAATCGTAACAGGCGGTGGTTACATCCGTAAAGTTCAGGTTCTGGTAAATAGAACCATGATGAATGGCGAAGGCATCACCGATATGCCGGCAACGGATATCAAGGAAGCGGGTGCCGGCATCCAGTTGTTCACGGATGCTGAGGGTCTGGCATTTGGCGGTACCGCCAATTGGTTCTACCCGGGCGCCACTATCATGCGTACCGGGAATGGACAGGCGGGTCAGACTGGTATTGTCGGCAATAGCGCCCATCCATCCTGTAAGGGTTACATTTAAAGTGTTGGTAACAACGGTATTATCCGCTGTTTCAATGCCAGCGGCGGCATTGGGGGCTACCAGGTCTTTTTTGCAGCCAAAAAGAGCGCACGCGGCCAAAGCCAGCGAAAGGGTTTTTAGGTTCATAGTGGAAGTATTTATCTTAAAAATACAGGAGAATACCGTTTGGTTCATTGCAGTGGAAATTAATTGTGGGTTAACAATCTTTGATAGGGAATTAACAAATCCGGCGGGTAACGAAAAGGTGTGATTTTTTATCAGCACAGGAATGTCTATCTTTATATCACGTCTTTCCACATCAACCAGATTTGCTTATCAGAGGAAGTGTCCAGATTTATTTTGAATACCGTGCAATTAAATAGTGAACCGGATTTACTATTAAGAGTGTCGCAGGGCGATGAAGCCGCCTTTGCCCGCTTATTCCACACCTATCAGAACAGGCTGGGAGCTTTTGTTATGCAGCTTACAGGATCCAGGCCCCTCGCAGAAGAAATTGTACAGGAAATATTTATCAGGATATGGGAAAAGCGGGAGAAGCTAAGCCAGGTGGAACATTTTCATTCTTACCTGTATACGGTGGCGAGAAACTATAGTTTATCTTTCCTGAAAAAGCTGGGCCGGGAACTGGCTCAGAAACAGGCATGGGAAACGAGTATGGCCGCACGGGGGGAAGAGGAAGATACCGCTATCAGGAACTACCGGCGCATAATAGACCAGGCGATCTCCGAACTGCCAGCCCAACGCCAGAAGGTATATCTTTTGAGCAGGGATGAAGGGCTTCGCCAGGCCGAAATTGCGGAACGTATGGCCATCTCATTGGAAACAGTAAAAAAACATATGGTGCTCGCGCTCCGCTCTATCCGGAGCTACGCCATGGCGCATCCGGAAATCAATATACTGATGCTTATTCTGGCCACTCCTTTCAGGATCTGAAAAAAAATTTTTCTTCCCGTTACCTCTTTTTTATACTTCCTGCTGTCTTATAGTATGGAATCAATCTATGCTAATGAACAATACCAGGTTGCGCTATCTGCTTAGCCAATATGCGGGCAAAACGATCACCCAGGCGGAGGAATCCGAGTTAAGTGATTTTTTAAATGCGGCAGATAATCAAACGCAGCTGGAATTGCTGATCGAGGAAGCCTGGATAAAGTCGGGTGAGGAAGATGAAAGCATTTTTCCCTCGCCCCAATTGAACCAGGAACCATTGCGGCCGTTAAGGCCGGTTCGCTGGCTGCGCTGGGCCGCTGCTGTATTGCTGCTGGTTGCCGGCGCCGGTGCATGGATGCTGGCTAAAAGAACAGGGAATGCGGGGAAAGAACCGACCCCTGTGGCAGTAAGCACAAAGAAGGATGTGAGGCCGGGCGGATCAAAGGCAATGCTTACACTCGCCAATGGTAAAGAAATAACGCTCGATAGCACGCTCAAAGGTACATTGGCCAGGCAAGGGGAAGCAAACCTGCACGTGAGCCCCGGCATGCTTAAATACGACCAAAACAGGCAATCATCTACCAATACTATAGCCTATAATATATTAAAAACGCCAAAAGGGGGGCAGTACCAGCTGGAATTGCCCGACGGTTCTAAAGTGTGGCTCAATGCGGCTTCTTCCCTGAAATTCCCTACCGCTTTTGTTGGAAAGGAACGAAGAGTGGAACTAAACGGGGAAGCATATTTTGAAGTGGCCCGGAACGCCAGCCAGCCTTTTTTTGTATCGGTGAATAAGGCCAGCATCGCTGTACTGGGTACCAGTTTCAATGTAATGGCCTATGCCGACGAGGCAGCTATGAGAACTACCCTGCTGGATGGCGCCGTAAAAGTAAGCCAGGCAAGTAGTTCCAGCTTGTTGAAGCCGGGAGAACAATCATTGCTGGAGCCAAATGGCCGCATGGAAGTAATAGAAAAAGCCGATGTAAACCTGGCTGTTGCCTGGAAAAACGGCCTTACCTCTTTTAAAAGCGCAGACATCAAAACAATTATGCGACAGGTGGAACGCTGGTATGATGTGGAGGTGGTATATAACGGAACCATACCCTCCCGAAGGTTCACAGGAGATATTCCACGCGATGCTAACCTGTCTGAATTACTACGGTTACTGGAAATAAGCAGGATCCATTTTAAAATGGAACAACGTAAGCTGATCGTTATGCCGTAAGCAACTGAATCTATTATTTATATCAACCAAATCACTATTACCATGAATAACGGTCCCTGAGCGACGTGTGGTAAGAACCGGCATAAAAAACCAGGAGCGATCTCACCCGCCCCTGGTAAAAAGCCTGGGTCTGGTACCTGACATCAATACATAGCAGAAATCAAGAATTATCTCAACCCAAACACTACAAATGTATGCAATCTAATTGTCATGCAAAGCCCGTCTATATACCCGGGCTATTATCAACCATCAAAGATCGTGTCCTGACATTCCGGAAATCAGGTGCCCATCTGAGGATAAAAAAACAACTGATTAAGCAAATGAAAATTACAGCTATCCTCTTAACGGTAGTTTGTTTGCAGATCAGCGCAAAAAGTCTGTCGCAACAGATCACTTTGTCGCAAAAGAACGCACCGATCCAGAAGGTATTTGAAGAAATAAAAAAACAGTCGGGCTATAAATTCTGGTATGAAGATGCCATGCTTACGAAAAGTAAGCCGGTAGACATTTCCATCCGAAACGGCTCCCTGGACGAAGTACTGGCACTGCTGTTTAAAAACCAGCCTTTCAGCTATGAGGTGATCGGTAAGATCATCGCTGTAAAAGAAAAGGATACACAACTGCAGCATGCCTTGCCCTATATGGTGATACCGGAAGTGGTGCTTCGTAAAATAAGCGGCCTTGTAAAAGACAGTACAGGATCGCCGGTTCCGGGAGTAACCATTCTGGTAAAGGGAACTAAAACCGGTGCTACTACAGATGCACAGGGCCGGTTCACCATCGATGTGCCGGAAGGTAATGTGGTGCTGCTTTTTACTTCAGTAGGATTTGAACCCAAATCCATTACACTCGGTACTTCCACTTTCCTGAACGTAACCCTCACCGCCGCCTCCAGCGGGCTCAATGAAATGGTGGTAACGGCGCTTGGTATCAAACGTCCGAAAGGAACACTGGGATACGCTATCAGCACCATTAAAGCAGATGAACTTACAAAGGCGGGTACTACTATGAACCCCTTCCTGGCTTTATATGGTAAAGCGGCAGGTGTGGGTGTAAACACAGGTGCTGCTGGCCCGCAGGGCGGGATCAGAATTAATATCCGTGGCGCCGCAAGTATGAATCCTGCCCAGAATGTAAGGCCGCTGTTTGTGGTAGATGGGGTAATATTAAGTGACCGCAAAACACAAATGGGAGGTGACCTCGGGCAAGGTTTTGACTATGGTGCGGGGATTAATGACATCAACCCGGATGATATCGAATCAATTGATATTCTTAAAGGTGCTAAAGCAACTGTGTTGTATGGTAGCGATGCCGCTAACGGGGTAATGCTCATTACCACAAAAAGCGGACGTAATGCAAAGGGGTTTGGCATGACCGGTAATCTGCAATATACCATAGAGCAGCCTGTATCCTACCTGAAACTGCAAACCAAGTATGGTTTAGGAGACAATCTCTATGATACAAGCTACGCGATGATCAATGGGAAGAACACCCGACTGTTGCCCAACAAACGTTTTAGCTTCGGACCTGCTTTCGATGGTTCCGATGTAATGTTCTATGATAGTTCAATAGTGAAAAATTCTCCCCATGCGGGCAACTTTATGTCATTGTTTCAGAGAGGTCATTCCACTTCCGCCAATGTTTCCATTGCCGGTAGTAATGAGAAAGGTAGCATCAGGGCATCGTACACGAACTATAACTATCAGGACATTGCCAGTGACAACGGTTGGCAAAAGAGAAATTCCTTCAGCTTTAATGGTAACTATAAAGCATCCGACCTGGCGTCTTTTGAAGTAATTTCCAATATTTATAATATTACTACGCAAAACCGGCGTTCTCAAAATGATGGCCCGGTTGCATGGGGGTACCCGGTAGATTACGACTATGGTAAAATTTATCCCTACTTTACCGACGAAACTGGCTACCAGAGAGATCTTTCTAATGCAAGAGTATCAGATGCATTCACCAAATTAGGTACTTATCTCTGGAACCAGAAGCAGAATCGGTATAAGGATGATAAAGTACACATGATCACTTCCGCTAAGGTAACTCTTAACTTTACGAAGAATATCTTTCTGGTAGGACAGGCCGGCCTGGATTATGATAATACTAATTATACCACAGAAGAAAGTGTAACAAGAATTTTACCTACGGTACAAAAAGGCTCGTTTGGAGTGGCTAAGCAAAACTCTACTACGCAAACTTACCAGGCTTTACTGAACTATAACAAAACGTTCATGAATAACGATCTGCGGTTGTTTGCATTTGGCGGTGGCGTTTACAGGCTTCGTACAGTAGACTACCTCGGAACCAGTACGGTTGGCGGATTGAATTTTCCGGATTGGTATTCATTTGCTAACCAATTGGGAACACCAGGCGCGGATAATGCTTATTTGCTGAGGAACTACAGTCGCGGTTCTGATGTTCTTTATAGTTTATTGGCGTCGGCAGCCTTATCCTGGAAAAATGAATTAACCCTGGAAGTACAGGGAAGACAGGATTGGAACTCAACGCTTCCTCCGGAAAATAACAAGTATTTCTATCCCGGCGTGGCCGTCACCTGGAACTACACCGAACGCTTCAGGATAGCAGCTGTTAACAGTGGACAACTGAGATTATCCTGGGCCGATGTGGGTAATGGTACCAACCGTTATTTTGCAAATAACCTTTATGGTTATAACCGTCTGCCAAATACCGGCGCTAACTCCGTTTCTCCTCCCGGAAATCTTTTGCCAGGCGCCCTGAAGCCGGAACGTAAAAGGGAGTTTGAAATAGGAATTAATAATACTTTCCTGCCGCAGGACAGAATCACCCTGGACTTTTCGTTTTATAGCAATCATCGCTATAACCAGATTATCAGCTTGCCTATTTCCTCTTCCTCCAGCTCCACCGGACTTACTGTGAATGCTGGTGATGTAAAAGCCTGGGGTTTTGAACTGGCACTTACGGGAACACCATTGGTAGGTAAAAACTATCGCTGGAATCTGACCCTGAATGCTGCAAAACAGGCATCAAAAGTAATAGATCTCTATCCGGGGGTTATTTACAACCCTTTCCAGAATCTGATAAATGGCTCAGGTGTGGCTATACACGCTGATCAGGGCCGTCCATATGGGGAGATTATTACTTATGACTACAAACGTGATGAAGCCGGTAATAAAATAGTGAACAATAATGGCACCTACATCCTGGATGACCAGAAAACAATATCAGCGGGCAATGTGATGCCTAAATTATATGGCGGGTTTATTTCTGATTTCCAGTATAAAAACTTCAACTTCCGTATTGGATTGGATTATAAATATGGGGGTACTATATTTTCTTATACCAACAACCGCTTA
>NZ_DATMTE010000886.1:0-2428 GCF_035564935.1 Chitinophaga sp.
CCTTGTGATTATGAAAAAAGTAAGTCGTTTTCATGTCTTCCCGGAAGAAAATACCGGCAAACTTTGATCATCTATTTACAGATAAAATATTATAAATATATTTCTTCTTAAAAAACAATAGATAGTAACCAAATGCTGACAAACTCTGTATTTGGTTGTAAATTTGCTATCTGGTCGTTGGGAAAAGATCACATTAGTATGAGAAGATTTTTATTAATAATCGCACTGACAGTACTGGTAACCAACCAAATGCAGGCGCAAAGCAGTCACCACCCGATTCCAATCAGCAGACAGGGATTTCATGACAACATCGACAAAGAGCAGGCCGCTGCAGCCAAGTTCGACGGGAAAGCGGATGACCTCGTGAAAGTTTCAGAGGATCAGACCACTAACCTGCAGGTGACCAATGCCCTGCTAAAGGAAGTGGATGATATGCAACAGGAAATAGAGGACAACGATTCACTGGATCACCGGCTGAAAGTAAAGTACCTCTCTGCTATTTATGTAATGGTGAAAGATTACAACCAGAAGCGTGCACGCAGTAAAATTGACCCGGAGGAAGCCCCCGCCATGGTATCTGCGTTCCGCAATATGATGCACGCAGACATCAAAGGACAAAGTATTTTGCCCTATATCAATAACCTTTCTTACGACGCCTCCGAAAGGATCATCGAATCGTTTCATGATAACCCCGGCTACAAAGAAGCCAGGGGACGGGTGTTTTCCAAATATGCCTTTAATAACCTGGAAACCGTAATGCCCAAACTGGTGGATTATCTCAACTATCCGGGCACCGATTCCATTATAGCGGCTGTGGCGCGTAAATATCCCAACCAGATACTTACCTATGCTACGTCCTATACCCCAATGGCCAGCGCCATTAAACGTAACCAGGACCCGATTGTACAGCAGATTGTGCGTATAGGACAGTCGTCACAAAGCACCAGGATACTCCCGTTCATCGACGAGCTCCTGGCCGGCACCACTACCGTTGAGAAGCTGGAACCCGTGGTAGACAACGACTACCAGTATTTCAAACAGATGGTGAAATCCACTATCGCATTGCAGAAGATGAAAAGCGACGGTCAGAACCCATATGGCCTGAAAGCAATGATGGAAAACATGCAGGCAAAATCGCTGCTGTATATCCGCTCTGTAAACGACCTGCATGAAGAACCAGCCCCGGTAAGGTTTGCCATCGTTAAGAATTTTACACCGGAAGAACTGTATTACCTGATCATCAACGGGCAGGAAGAACTGTATACTTCGAGTTATACCAATCACAACAACGCCGGCCTGTACGACCAGATGATGCTCCGTATGAAGCCCCCGCGCGGCGACAGCTTACTGATGATAGTGAACTTCGACCGTTTCAAAAAGTTCATCGCCATGGCTGCCGGTTTCAATACGCTGGACAATTTCCTGAAATCCATGGCCCCGGAAAACTCCAACTATCTCATGCAGAAATACGTGCAGAACCTGGAAAAAACCGAAGACCTGGAAGATGCAGTAGATGTGGCTAACTCTTTTGGTAGTATCCGGGATGAGAAACTGCTGGAATTTCTCCGTGTGGAAGTAAAGAAAAACCTGAATTATGTAAGAAAACATAACGATAAACGCGGAACGGTTATTTATCAGCTGCTCAGCAGCCTGTTTGAAACGGAATCCAAAACAGAGAACGATTCGTCTAAAGCTACGGATATGGCTGCCAAGCTGCAGTTACCGCCTATCAACTATGTGACCTTTAATACACTGGAAAGCGACAGCGGAAGGGTGTACCAGCAGGTGTTTTTTTATGGAGATAAAGACGGGCAGGAGTCATACGCCAGCTTCATGACCAATTTCCCTTCGTCCGACTGGAGAGTGAGCAAAAATAAATACTGGACTACCATCACCTCATTGAAAGGAAAGCCCACTACTATTTATGCGAACCTGCCAACAGATGAACCGGCAGATAAAGAAGCCATCTCCAAATTGTCTGAATACCTGGATGAAAACGATATTCATCCTACTATCTTCATTCACCGCGGACATAGCTATCATATCAACACCACCCTCGACAACCTGCAGAGCTCTGCCAAGATAGTAGTGCTGGGATCCTGCGGCGGTTATCATAACCTGGCTACTGTATTGGAAAAATCGCCGGAGGCGCATATCATTTCCTCCAAACAGGTAGGTACCCGTTTCGTAAATGAACCGATTATCCATAGCCTGGAAGACCAGGTACGTTCCGGCAAAAATGTAGACTGGGTAATTATGTGGGCGCAGCTCACCAAACGGTTTGCCGGGGATGCCCGCAACAAGGATCTTTTCAGCGACTATGTACCGCCGCATAAGAATCTTGGCGCCATATTCATCAAGGCTTACAAGCAGATTATGAAAGACGAAAAGAAGTAAAATTTACAAATATTTTTTCGGAAGGCGCAGG
>NZ_DATMTE010000887.1:0-4464 GCF_035564935.1 Chitinophaga sp.
TGGTATTTTTCCCTTTCCTGGGCAGCACAGACAGCAACCTATCCCTGCACAAGGCGGGTCCCTGGGATGCAGTACATTCCCCTATTCTGGAAAATCTAAAATTAGTAGTCCCGGGCAGTAGCGACATTCGTATCTGTTACATTCCCTTTGGCCTTTGTTGCAATAGCACCCAGTCATGTTTCATATTTATTTCAATTTGTTTCATCAGCGCCAAAAACAGCGTTTACTGGGCCGCAAACGTTTTTTTCTTTTCAAGGTTGCGCAATAATATGTATCTTCAACACCTAAACCAATAAAACCAATGCGGAGGGATTTTTTTTCGACAGTCATCCTATTATTTGCTTTTGTACTCTATGCACATGGACAGGCCACGCGTATTTATGACAATCGGGACTATGGCTTTGGCGAACTTTCTTCTAACCTGACCAGCAGTATCAGTCAGGACAAGCACGGTTACATCTGGACCGGCACCGAATATGGGCTCAACAAATTTGACGGCACCCGTTTTGTGCAGTATCTGCATGACGTGCAGGACAGCACCTCCATATCCAGCAACAATATTATCATTCTTTATCTGGACCATGACAAAAGGCTGTGGGTAGGTTGCAACAACGGTTTGCAGTACTATGATGAAAACAGCGATCAGTTTGTGCGCATCCGTTTTCCCAACCAGATCGCGCCACACATCACGGATATCATCCATAAAAAAGACGGACACATCTGGGTGGCCACTTCGGGTTGGGGCATCTTCGATATCCAGGCCAGCCGCAGACAGGCTGTATCGCTGCCGAGAATCAATGCACAGGTAGGTGGCATGTTTGCCCGCAGCATCTTTGAAGACCAGCACCGCGCGACCTGGGTAGCGGTGGACCGCGTGGGCGTATCGCGTATCTCGGCCGACCAGAAACAGGCCAAGCGACTTTTTTCCGACCTATTGCCACAGCCCAAGGGTGGCAATTACGACATCGTCGAGCAGACCGACGGCAGGCTCGTATTTGCCTCACCCTCCAAAATATGCCGTTATGATGCGGTGAAAAACAGTTTTGAAGCCGTGGACTTTAAGGAAAAATTCCGGTCTACCGTGACAGGGATCCAGCTTTCCAAAACCGTAAAAAACCATTTGCTGATCAGTACCGAGGAGGACGGCCTCTGGTATCTGGATCTAGGACGGGCGCCGTTGATCGCGGCACCTGCCGAACTGCCCAATCTGGACAACGACTACCGGCGGGGGCGTATCCGTACGATTCTGCAGGATCGCGAAAACAACCTCTGGCTCGGCTGGTTTCAGCGGGGGCTGGTCTTTATTCCGGGGCAGAGCAAGCAGTTTGAATTCTGGCGCATCCTGAGCCGTGAAAAAACTGATCAAAAGAACATCACCGCGATCACCCGGGATCGGGACGGCAACATCTGGTATGCCCTGGAGCACGGCGGCATATTCAAAACTGATCCACAAGGCAGCTCACATCAACAAATAAATACCATTCAGGATGTCACCAAACTCGAAACTGGGGCAGACGGCACGATCTGGTTCAGCTCGTACGAAAAAGGCTTAGGGCGCATTGATCCGCATACCGGTAACACTGATAATCTAAATATCTGTTCCAACAAACAGGTCAAAGCATTTGCCTTAGGCAGAAACAACAAAATCTACATCGCTACTTTCGGTACCGGATTTGTCGAGTACGACAGCCATACCGGAGTATCTCGAATTTTCAGCATGAACACCACCAATTCGACAAAAGGTGCACTGGCCAATGACTGGATTTCGGCTGTCCTGTGCGATCAGGATGGCCTCGTGTGGCTGGGTCACCATAAAGGTATCAGCTGCTATGACCCTGTCCGTAACAGCTTCTCCGGACAATTTACCGACCATAGGCTCTCCGAGCAGATCACGATCTCACTCCTCGAGGACCGAGCCGGCCATATCTGGGCGGGAACCTACAATGGGCTCTATCAAATTAATAAAAAAAACAGCAAGATCCGCAGTTATACCAGCAACAATGGCTTGTCCAGCAACGTGATATCAGGTCTGGGCTGGGACCGCAAGGGCCATATCTGGTGCAGCACCTTCAAGGGAATCAACTGTCTGAATCCAACCTCGGGAAAAATCGTAAGCTATTATACGGGGGATGGGCTAGTTGACCGGTCCTACAACCGCAGCGTTTTCTTCCAGGATAATGATGGGAAAATATACTATGGCGGCAGGCAGGGCATCACCTCTTTTTTTCCCGAAAAGATTCAGTTGCAGACCTACTCCTATCCGGTGCTGATTACCAACCTCTATGTCAAAAATCAGCCGATCAAGCCGGGTATGTCTCCCAGCGGCAGCGTCATCTATCAGGGCGACCTGATGGCTGCCAATGCATTCTTTTTTCACAACAACGACGACAGTTTTACCTTTGAACTGTCCACTATGGACTTCAACAGTCCCGAAAACGTCCATTACGAGTACCGCATCAAGGGCATCAACAAAAGCTGGAACGCCACGCTGCCCGGAGTCAATCTGATTACCTACAACAACCTGTCTTCGGGGGAACATGAGCTCGAAATACGGGCCTGTAAATTTGGCGCCTATTCGCCGAGCCGTACGGTGTTACTGCATATCCTGCCGCCTTGGTACCTCAGCGGTATGGCCTATTTTGTGTATTTCCTGCTGATTGCCGGTCTCGTCTTCCTGATCAACAAATACCTGCGCGAGCGGCGGCTCGAACGCCTGCATGCTTTCAGGTTGCAGCTCTTTACGGATATCTCCCATGAAATCCGCTCTCCGCTGACCCTTGTGATGAGTCCGATCGACAAGCTGATCAGACATGCTCCAGATCCCCAGACGAGTTCGACGCTGCAGAATATGAACCGCAATGCACAGCGGATCCTCGGTTTGGTCAATCAGCTGCTCGACATCCGCAAGCTCGAAAGCGGACACCTGAACCTCAAGTTTGCCCCTGTCAATGCTGTGAACTATGTGAAGCAGGTCATCAGGGCCTTCGAGGATCAGGCGCTGGCCCATCAGATCGAGCTGTCGGTACGCAGCGAAGCCGATGAGATCCCGTTATGGATCGATGCGGGCAGCTTTGAAAAGATCATCCACAATATTGTGTCCAATGCGTTTAAGTTTACGCCTGACGGTGGGAAGATCAGCCTTTCGCTGGCTGTCCAAGCAGGGAAAAACGGGGGCGAAAGTTTCCAGCTTGTCGTCAGCGATACGGGGACCGGTATACCCGAGAACGATATCCGTCATGTGTTCAAGCGGTATTACCAGTCCACTGCGGACGGTGCCGCCCAGCGTCAGGGATCCGGCATCGGCCTCCACCTGACCAAAGTACTGGTCGAACTACATGGTGGAAGGGTACATGCCGAAAATAGAAAGGACAGCAGTGGCTGCTGCTTCGTGATCAGCCTTCCGATGGGCCATAGACACCTACGCAAGGAAGACTTGGTCGCCTTTCAGCCACTGCATACGCCTATCGATCAACAACCTGAAAAAGCCGTCGTTAGTGATCAGCAGCCACCCAAAAACGGCTACCAGAAGACAGGTTATAAGGTTCTGGTGATCGATGACGACTGGGACATCCTGCAGTTTTTGCGTCAGGAGCTGACCAGTGGCTATAAGGTTCTGGTTGCACAAAATGGCAGTGAGGGATTTCAACTGGCCCTGGCCGAGCAGCCCGACCTGATTATTTCTGACGTCGCCATGCCGGCCATGGACGGCTATACCCTGGTCAAGAAAATTAAGAGCAACAGTACCACCAACCATATACCGGTAATCCTGCTGACAGCGCGCACCAATACGGAAGACCGTATGGAAGGCATCGGCCTGGGTGCAGATGCCTATCTGACCAAGCCTTTTATGGTTGACGAACTGCATCTGATGGTCGGCAACCTGATCAAAAACCGCATGAAAGTGAAAGGGAAATTTTCGGGGGCGCAGCAACAGGATGGCAAGGTAAAGACGATCAGCTTTAAGTCCAGTGATGAACTGTTGATGGAACGTATCCTCAGAACGGTCAACCAATATCTGGAAAATCCAGAGTTCAATGTGCAGTTTCTGGCTGACGAAGTCGGGCTGAGCCGCGTACAGCTGCACCGCAAGGTAAAGTCCCTGACCGGCATTTCAACAGGGGAGTTTATCCGAAATATCAGGCTGCAGCAGGCTGAAAAACTGCTGCTGGAGAAAAAGATGAATATTTCGCAGGTGGCCTATGCACTTGGCTTCACTAATCAGACGCATTTCACCACGTTATTCAAGAAGATGTACGGACTAAGCCCGACCGATTATATCCAGCGGCACAGCTACAGGAAAAATTGAAGTGTTATAGGATTGCCATCCTTGGTGCGTAAAAAATAATTTGAACTGCATTTCTCGCACAATGATCATCGTTAATTTGGCTATCAGAAAACACCTATGTAATTCGTATCTTATTTACTCATCCCTCAAGCTATTCACTGGATTTGCCAAAGCCGCTT
>NZ_DATMTE010000888.1:0-4287 GCF_035564935.1 Chitinophaga sp.
TCCGAAAACCCGGCCAGCTCGCAAAATCCTTCGTATGCCGAAGCCAGTGCCGCTTTTGGTAATACCGCCGCACAAACCATTAATGTGGAACCGCAGATAAATTACAGGAGATCTATAGGAAAAGGGGTGCTGACCGCTTTATTAGGAGGTACCTATAAAAAAGTTACCAGCGATGCCTATCAGGTAGAAGCATATGGTTATTCAAATGATAATCTGCTCGGTACAGTTATTGGCGCTACAACTACCTATCCTTTTGAAACCATTAACCTCGTTAAATACAGTGCTGCCTTTGCCCGTCTCAAATATGTTTATGATGAAAAATATATTATAGAGATTTCGGGCAGAAGGGATGGTTCCAGTAACTTCGGTCCCGGCCGGCAGTTCGGTAATTTCGCATCCGCAGGAGCAGGTTGGATATTTTCTGAGGAACAAGCATTCAAAGAGGCGCTTCCCTTCTTCACTTATGGCAAGCTTTCCGGAAGCTATGGCACCACCGGGGGAGATGCGTCAAAGGCTTACTCCTACCAGGCATTATATCAAAACTTATCTTCAGTTCCCGCTTTTCAAAACATCAGGCAAACTTATGCTTACAATCTTTACAATCCTGATTTTAGCTGGGCTACAAAAAAATCACTGAACCTGGCGGTGGACCTTGGCTTTTTTAATAACCGCCTGTTCTTAAATGCCACCTATTACAGGAACAGGGAAAGCAACCAACTTGTAGATAACCCGTTACCTATACAAAGTGGTTTCACAAGCGTATTTGGAAACCTGAATGCCGTTGTTCAAAACCAGGGCTGGGAATTTACAGCTACGTCAACCAACATAAAAAGCAGGAGCTTTTCATGGACCACTAATTTCAATTTAACGCTTAACCGGAATAAACTGGTTGATTTTCCTGGTCTGGCATCATCTTCTTATGCCGACAAATACATTATAGGACAGCCGGTTTCCATAATAATAGGCTATAAGTATAAGGGAGTAAATCCTGGTACCGGGCTGTATGAGTTTTACGACAAAAACGGTAATGCCACTTACAACCCGAAATTCGGAACAGCCGCCACCGGGGGCGACCAGGTACCTATCGGCAATATGGATATTAAATATATGGGGGGACTGGGCAATAACTTCACCTACAAAAATTTCAATCTCTATGTTTTTTGCCAGTTCTCAAGCAGCAATGCTCCTAATTTCCTTTCTGCACTTTACAGTACTGATTTCCCGGGAGCACTAACCAATCAACCTGCAGCCATATTGGGTCAATACTGGAAAAAACCGGGCGATCAGGCCACTATTCAGCGGCTGGGCAGCAGTTACACCTCAGGTTCGCTTAGCACTTTACCGGCTTTTGGACAATCAGATGGCGTTTATAGTAATGACACTTATCTCCGTGTTAAAACAGTATCACTATCTTATACTTTGCCGGATGCTTTTCTTCAAAAAGTACATGTTAAAGGCGGCAGTATTTATGTGAATGCGCAAAACCTGTTCACCATCACAAACTATAAGGTGGGTGATCCCGAACAACCAGGCACTTTTACCGCTTTCCCATTACAACGGATCGTTGCATTTGGTTTAACCTTCAAATTTTAAGCAATTATTGTCATGAAAATATTAAATAAAATACTGGCAGGCTATGCGTTGATGGCAATAGGTACATTGGTTTCCTGCAAAAAATTGATCGAAATACCCGGTAATCCGCCAACGCTGATTACCAGGGCGCAGCAATTTGCAGACAGTGTGTCGGTAATATCTGCTGTTGCTGGTGTATATACTTATAACCAGGGGAAAGGTTTTGCTTACAGCGATGCCAACTTTACCATAGCTACAGGACTTTCTGCCGACGAAATATCTACTACCGCCTCTACAGATAACGCGCAATTTTATAGTTATACGCTTACTGCTTTAAATAACGGAATAATTGCATTATGGCAATACCCCTACCAGGGAATGTACCAGGTAAATGATATCCTGGAGGGCATTACAAACAACAGTAAACTATCTACTTCATTCATACGTCAAATCACCGGCGAAATGAAGGTAGTAAGAGCGTTATATTACTTTAACATGGTTAATTTATTCGGCGACGTACCCCTTATTACTTCCACCGATTACAGCATAACAGCTCATTTACCCAGGGCTGCTGCTGAAGCTGTTTACACGCAGATAACAGCGGACCTTACCGATGCAGTTCAAATATTACCGGCAAGCTACCCGTCGGCCGGAAGAGTACGCCCTAACCGTTATGCCGCAGTAGCTTTACTGGCTAAAGTGCATCTATACCGGGGCCAGTGGCAGGCTGCCTACGACGAAGCCGATGAAATTATTAAATCAAATGTATATAGTCTGAATGATGTTCCTTTAAATGATGTCTTTTTAGAGGGAAGTAAGGAAGCCATCTGGCAATTGCCGGTCAGAAATTCGTACCAGCAAACTGCGGAAGCACAAAATTTTGTGCCTTCCACAGGCTCAACGCCAAGGTACCTGGTAACACCTTTTTTATTAGATCAGTTTGAAGCGGGCGACCAACGGCGTTCAAGCTGGATAGGTACTACTGTTGTAAATAACAAAGAGCTTAACTATCCCTTTAAATACAGGAACAAGCTGGCAGCCAATGTTCCTCTTGAAAACTATATGGTATTCAGGCTCGGGGAAGCTTTACTTATCCGTGCTGAAGCTGCTGCACATTTAAACAACCTCCACCAGGCTTTAACAGATGTGAATACCATCCGCAGCCGGGCCGGGCTACCCGGCAGCGCCGCTGATGTAAATTCACAGGATGCAGTACTAAATGCCGTTATGCATGAAAGGCAAACAGAATTATGCTTTGAATGGGGAAATCGCTGGTTTGATCTGAAAAGGAATGTAACACCGGCAACATCGGCAGCAACAGTGCTTGGCGCAGAAAAAAGCGGATATCATCCCGATGCCGCCCTGTTCCCTATACCTCAAACACAAATACAATTAAACAACCAGCTGAAACAAAACCCTGGTTATAATTAACCTGTAAACTTAACAGTAAATACTTCAATACACTACCCGGGGTATAATATGATCCCGGATAGTGTATTCTTTTTCCTCAAACAGCGTATTGAATCTTACACCATTTTATTCACTTACAAATTAAACAACCATGAAAAAAAATAATTTATTGCACAGTATTTTATTCATTTCATTATTCTTCCCAGGCTTAATAAGCCAGGCGCAAAACACCGTGCTTTCAGGCCATCTGAAGGGATTATCCGGCAGAACTATTGAAATTTTCTACATTAAGAATGGTGTATCCATCACTGATTCCGTAACAGTGGTCCGGGATACTTTTACCTGGAAAACAAATTTGGAGGAACCGCTGCGGCTTGCATTAACAGTTGGGCATAACAATTATTTTTTCTTTTTTGCAGAACCAGGTCATATCAAACTGACGGGTATTAAAGATGTTACGAAATCGTACATCATAAGCGGTTCACCAATACAGCAGGATGCGGAAGCATTCAGCGTATTTATTAAAGATCTGACAGATCAACGGGATTCACTAAATTCCAATTTCAGCAACGCATCTGTAAAAGAGAAAGCTGGAATAAACAACAAACGGGATGATCTTAAAAAACAACTTCAAAACAGAACAGCACAATTCATTGCCAGTCATCCCAAAAGTTCTTTCAATATGTACCTGATATCGCTGGAGAAAGATTACAATGAAATAAGACGCTTGTACAACGAACTCGATGAATCGGCCCAACAGACTAACGAGGGTAAAAAAATTGCCCAAAAACTGGAAACATTAGCCAAAGGCCAGGTAGGTATGCAAATAGCAGATTTTACGCAACCTGATACAAGTGGACACCCCGTGAAGTTTAGCAATTTCAAAGGGAAATATGTATTGATAGATTTCTGGGCCAGCTGGTGCGCGCCATGCCGTGCAGAAAATCCCAATGTGCTGAAAGCTTACCATGCATTTAAAAATAAAAATTTTACCGTTATTGGAATATCGCTGGATGATAAAGCGGCCAATTGGAAAAAAGCCATCCGCGATGATAAAATGCCCTGGACTCAACTATCAGACCTTAAAGGTTGGAAGAATGAGGTATCTGCTGGTTTTGGAATAGAATTTATACCAAGTAACCTGCTCATAGATCCTTCCGGGAAAATCATTGCAAAAGATCTCAGGGGCGCAATGCTTGAAAATAAGCTGAAAGAATTATTGAATTAACAATTATATAAAATCACCGCTGCTATTTTTACTGCTATTGCCTGCAGCAAGCGCTTTATATAAGCACCGGGATTTAC
>NZ_DATMTE010000889.1:0-4188 GCF_035564935.1 Chitinophaga sp.
GCAGCGGTATATCCCCGGGAAAAGAGAATAGAAGAACTGTTCATGGAGCAGGCCGCAAGGACGCCTGATGCCGTAGCTGTTTCAGACGGAGCACAAGACATTAGCTACCGGCGGTTGGATCAATGGTCGTCTTCCCTGGCAGGGCAACTGTTAAAAAAAGGAATTTGTGCAGGCGATATTGTTGCCATACTGCAAAGGCGGTCGGCTGACTGGCTCATAAATATGCTGGCGGTGCTCAAAGCGGGAGCGTGTTATCTTCCTGTTGACCCCGGGCAGCCTTCGGGGCGTATCGCCTATATTATCAGCAGCAGTGGATGTAAACTGGTACTAACAGGGCGGGAGGGTTATAGTTCGGTTGAAGAGACCCCATGGATGCATTGGGAGAAAGAGGGCACAGGAGAAGAGATATTTCCCGGTGTAGAAAACACGGACAGTACAGCGCCGGCTTATGTGATCTATACATCTGGCACTACCGGTATGCCCAAAGGCGTGATGGTATCTCACCGTGCGTTAGTTAACTATATCACATGGGCGGCGGCATTGTATTGCCAGGGCAGGCCGGCGGATTTTCCGCTGTTTACCTCTGTTTCATTTGATCTCGCTATAACTTCCATTTTTGTGCCGGTTGTTACCGGTAACCGGGTGATCATTTATGACGATGCAAACCATGCTTCCCTGCTGGAACGGGTCATAAAAGATAACCGGTCGGATATCGTCAAATTAACGCCTTCCCATTTAAGACTCCTGCGGGAACAACGATTATTAGATCGTGATGTTCCCTGCAAAATACATACGTTCATTGTAGGAGGAGAACAACTGGATACTGTTCTTGCCAGGGATATTCATCACCTGTCTGCCGGCAGGATCAGGATATTCAATGAGTATGGACCCACAGAGGCTACGGTGGGCTGTATGATCCATCAGTTTGATACTGCGGAAGACTATACAAATGTCCTGATCGGGAAGCCCGTTAATAATACACAAATCTACCTGTTGGATAAATATCTCCATCCGGTGCCGGCTGGCATTCCGGGAGAGATCTACATTGGAGGCGACGGCCTGGCTGAAGGTTACCTGAATGCGAGCGAGCTGACTGACAGCCGGTTTTTAGATAATCCCCTCATACCCGGGAGGAAAATGTATAAAACCGGCGACAGCGGCGTACGTGTAGAAAGAGGCCTGATAGAATGCCGTGGCAGGTTAGACAGGCAGGTAAAAATTGAAGGGCACAGGGTGGAGCTTGCAGAAATAGACTATCACCTTATGTGTTATCAGCACATGCAGCAGGTGGTAGTGGAAACGGTCAAAGATAAGGGTGGAAGAAACTCTCTGGCTGCCTATTATACCCTGGACCCCGGTGTGGAAGAAATACCGGACGTGGAGGACCTTATCCGTTACATGGCTGAACGGGTACCTTATTACATGATCCCGGGGCATTTCATCCGGATGAATTCCTTTCCGCTTACGGCTAACGGAAAAGTGGACCTGAAAGCCCTTCCCCGGCCCGATGCAGATAGCGGGGGAAGAGGAAAGGAACCATCCGGTGACAGGGAGCGCAAACTGGCAGTGGTGTGGGAAGAAGTGTTGGGGGCAGAAAACGTAGGACCAGACAGTAACTTTTTCCAGCTTGGGGGAGATTCCATCAAAGCGTTCCGGATAACAGCCCGCTTAAAACAACACAGCATGTTGCTGGAGGCCAGTGATATACTGATCTATCAAACAGTAGGCCGCCTTGCTCCGCGTATTCGTTACATGGCTGCGGAACCGGAAATTCAGCCCGTCATCGCTGGCAAAAGAGCCTTGTTACCGATGGAAGCATGGTTTTTTGAACAGGCATTTAAACATCCGGGATTTTATAACCAGTCAGTATTGCTGCAATTGCAGGAACATACCGATCTGACATTGGCAGAAAAAGCCATGCAACTATTGGTGTCCAGACACGACGGACTTCGGCTGAACTATGATCCTGTCTCAAAACAGCTGTTTTATAATCCGAAACACCTGCAGGGGATTATCACATTTACAGATTGCAGCGGATACACCCCTGAGATGCTGGAAATATTTAAGGGAGACTTTGATATCGCTGATGACCTGCTGATAAAAGCAGGAGTAATAAGAGATAAGACCGGCATTGTACAACTGTTGATAACAGCGCATCATCTCCTGGTGGATGGTGTTAGCTGGAGAACATTACTAACAGACCTGCAACAGCTCTATCAGCATCTGGCCGGTAAAACTGCCGTTCCGGAATATAATGCGGTTCTCCCGGCAGCACAATGGTTGAAACATCTGCAGGCATATGGCGATGTGTGGGCAGGTAAGGAGAAGGCATACTGGGATAGAGCGGCATCGTGTTTATTCCGGATACCGGGCAAAACACAAGGGGCAGACTGGCGGTATGTGAACCGCAAAACCTGCTCAGGAACCCTCAGCCGGGAAGAGACGGATTTCCTGCTGAAAGAGGCGAATGTCCCCTATAAGACAGAACCCGTTATGTTATTGCTGGTGGCGTTAGGCCAATTGCTCAGGGAATGGGCAGAGACCGACGAACTACTCATCATGATGGAAGGACATGGCAGGCAGCTGGGCGATATTAGTATTGCTGCAACCGTGGGTTGGTTTACCAGTATGTACCCATTCAGATTCGATGTCGGGGGGGCGTCTATCGGGGAACAGATTAAAAATGTAAAGGAGCAATACAGAATGATACCGGCACATGGAATCGGCTTTGGTATTGACCGGTACATCAAACCGGATGCTGAAAAGGCAAACATGGAAAAGATACCGGTGTTGTTCAATTATCTCGGACAACTGGATGAAGGAAGTGATAATCCTCTTTTCAGTACCCTGCATATTCCTCCGGGAAGGGAAACACACGCGGAAAATGAAATGTATTGCCAGTTGGAATATAATCTGATGATTATCGATGGGGTATTAACAATTGCTTTGTCATTTAATGAAACGATACATGAGCCACAGCTCATCGAAAGGCTTGTGGAACAATACCAGGAAAAACTGAAAATGCTTCTCCAATATCTCCTGGAATCAAAAGACGTTCATTTTTCTCACTCTGATTTCAGGTTGGCTAACCTGGATGAGCAGGATTTAAAAATATTGTTTGGTTAACCCCGCTGCATCTGCCAATAAAAAATATTTATGATCATTGACAAGGACAACGTCGAGGATATTATTTCCCTGTCTCCCGTTCAGGAGGGCGTATTGTTTCAATACCTGAAGAACCCTGCTGTTAACAGCTATTTCGAGCGGATTAGTCTCGATATAAAGACGAATTGTAATGTAGCTGCGTTCAGGGATGCTGTTGCTAAAACTGCGGCGGCTCATGAAAACCTGCGCTGTATGTTCAGATGGAAAGCGCTGTCACAACCAGTGGCTATTTACCTGAGGGAATTTGTTCCGGGGATTGTTTATGAGGACTTGTCCGTGCTGTCGAACAGTCCGCAGCTGCTGATGGAGAAAATGCTTGATGAAGATTATCAACAGGGATTTGACCTGGAGCAGGTGCCTTGCCGCTTTCTCTTGTGTAAGCTGGCAGACCGGCATTTCAGATTAACCTTTTGTTATCATCACATGTTGTTTGATGGATGGAGTAACGGAATTATTCTGAAAGATCTTTTCCGTTACTGGATGCCTGAATTGTCTGTACAGGGAACTACGGTTAACAGAAGAGGTTCTTTTAAAGATTACATTCACCATACGCTGAACCTGGATCATAGTAGCAGCCTGCAGTTCTGGAGGGACTATATGTCCGGCGCGGGTTCGCTTACCCGGCTTCCTTACAGGTTGGCCAAAGGAAATACGTCGTTCAGCCCGGCCAAAGCCAGCGTTGTTCCGGACAGAGAGAAGGTGGAGGCTTATTGTGCTTCTCTTCATATTACCATTGCCAACTTCATGTATGGTATATGGGGGTATCTGTTACAAACATATAACCACAGTGATGCTGCTGTTTTTGGAACGCCGGTGTCGGGCCGGTTGCAGGCGCTGTCTGAGTTTGAATATACGTCCGGCCTGTTTATCAATACTGTTCCGCTTTGCGTGAAAGTTACTGCCGGTGTTACTATTGCAGAATTTCTGCAGGATCTCGGGAAAAAACTGCTGGAGCGCGCCACGCATGAAATGACCCCGCTTCGGGATATCAGGAAGAGCATGGATGGTGAAAGCGGGGAGGAG
>NZ_DATMTE010000890.1:0-12934 GCF_035564935.1 Chitinophaga sp.
GTTTTTCCTTTGGAATGGTATTGATCACTTCATCCACATGTTCCCATCTTTCCCGGAAGTGGGGGAGTATTACAATATGTGTATATTCATTGATATTTTGCGACAGCAGCTTTTTAAAGAGACTGAAATCGCTGTTGTAAATATAGAAGTCGATGCTTGCCTGTTCTCCCAGTTTGTCGGCAAAGGAGTCGTAAATGATCTTTTTATGCTCGCTTAGTTTGTTGAACAGTAACAGTATCTTATATTGCTGGTCAAGATTGGTTTGCGACACATAGTAGCCTTTACCGGGAACAGACCCCAGGATACCCAGCCCCTTCAGGTATTTGTATGCCTTTTCCGCTGTATCCCTGGAAATTTCAAAGGCATAACTGACTTCGTTAATAGACGGCAGTATGTCATCCTGCTGCACTTTTTTATCAACAATGGCTTTGATAATAGAATTGGCCAGCTGGTAATATTTAGGCGTAGCAGAAAAATCATCAATAAAAAGGTGCTTAAAGATCGGATGTTGTTTCATGATTCGTCAGGTATTGATCCGTGGAATTAGCTGTCAGGCTATAACATGGCTCTTTTCAGGACAATGATACTGATTTAATTCTATAAATGCTACCTCGGGCCGGAAGCATGACAGTGCATGACAGTTTAAAAAAGTACATGCTTTAATTTTATGAAACTTTAGTTTCCACGTTACAAACTACTACATTATTATGCAGGCTTTACTGGGAGTTTTATTTCACTTTATAGGTGGATTCGCATCAGGGAGTTTTTATATCCCTTACAAAAAAGTAAAGGGATGGAGCTGGGAAAGTTACTGGATCGTAGGCGGTATCTTTTCCTGGCTGGTAGTGCCGCTGGTGGCCGCCTGGCTTACCGTTCCCGGTTTTATGGATATCATCCGCAACGCGGAAGGTACGGTGCTGTTCTGGACTTATTTCCTGGGCGTATTATGGGGAATCGGCGGTTTAACCTTCGGGTTATCTATGCGGTACCTGGGCATGTCGCTGGGAATGGCGGTAGCACTGGGCTTCTGTTCTGCCTTCGGGGCGCTGATACCACCGATTTACCGGGGTCTGTTTACCGGTGATCCCAATAATTTTGCCGCCATGTTGCACAGCAGCAGGGGATTGTATGTGTTATCCGGTGTAGTGGTATGCCTGTTGGGCATTGCTATTTGCGGAAAGGCAGGAATGATGAAAGAAAAGGAACTTACCGGTGAGCAGAAAACGGAAAGCATCCAGGAATTTAATCTCCGTAAGGGATTGGCAGTAGCCATCATTTCCGGTATCCTGAGCGCCTGTATGAGTTTTGCCATTACCGCCGGCAATAGTATGGGTAAAGCAGCAGAGGCAAATAATACCAACCCGTTGTTCCGTAACAATGTTATTTTTGTAGTGATTATGCTGGGAGGACTCACCACTAATTTTATCTGGTGTATGCTCCTCAACAGGCGTAACCGCTCATTCAATGATTATACGAACAAAAGTACCCCGCTGGTAAAGAATTATTTATTTGCAGCCATTGCGGGCACTACCTGGTTCCTGCAATTCTTTTTTTATGGAATGGGAGAAAGTAAACTGGGCAATGACGCCAGCTCCTGGATCCTGCACATGGCTTTTATTATCCTGATTTCCGGTATGTGGGGCTTTGTGCTGAAGGAATGGAAAAACGCCAGCAAAAAAACATTCGCTACTATTTCACTGGGCATATTCACTATCATTCTTTCTGTAGTCCTGGTCGGATATGGTAATTCATTAGAAAATTAACCCGCATTATTATCGCAATTAAAAACGTTAAAATTATAGAGTATGTCTTTAGATGGAACTACTACGCAATTCAGGCATGTCAGCTATTTATGGGATGAAGCAACAGCCGCCTCCATGGCTGGTGACGAAGTTGCCTTGCTGATCTATCGTTCCAATTTACTCGGTGCAGACCTCCGGCTTACCAACTACGGCGGCGGGAACACCTCCTGCAAAACCATGGCAAAAGATCCGCTGACAGGAGCACCCGTAGAGGTGATGTGGGTAAAAGGTTCCGGCGGAGACCTGGGCACACTCAAGAAAAGCGGTCTGGCCGCTTTGTATGTAGACCGCCTTCGCAGCCTGAAAAATATATACAGGGGTATAGCGCATGAAGACGAAATGGTGGAGCTGTTTAACCACTGCATTTATGATCTCAGCTCAAAAGCACCTTCCATTGATACCCCCCTGCATGGTTTCCTGCCCTTTAAACATATTGACCATCTCCATCCGGATGCAGCCATTGCCATTGCAGCGGCAAAAGACGGCCGTAAAATCACGCAGGAGCTGTTTAATGGCACCATTGGCTGGGTACCCTGGCAAAAGCCCGGATTTGACCTCGGATTGCAGCTGAAGCAATGCCTGGATGAAAACCCCGGTATCCGTGGTATCATGCTGGGCTCTCATGGTTTGTTCACCTGGGGCGATACGGCTTATGAAAGCTACATCAACACCCTCGAAGTGATTGAGCGCTGCGCGGAGTACCTGGAAAAAAACACCGGCCGCAATAAACCCGTTTTTGGCGGCGCTAAAATAGAATCCCTTCCGGCCGACCGCCGTAAAGCCCAGGCAGCAGCACTGGCGCCGGTGCTGCGCGGATACTGCTCCTCACAGCAAAAGATGATAGGGCATTTCACAGACGACCAGCGGGTACTTGAGTTTATCAACTCCAACGACCTCGACAGGCTCGCCCCGCTGGGAACCAGCTGCCCGGATCACTTCCTCCGTACAAAGATCAGCCCGCTGGTACTCAACCTGCAGCCTGATGCCGACCTGAACGACGTGGCAACGGTGAAAGCATCGCTGGCCCCGCTGTTTACCGCCTACCGGGAAATGTACAAAGAATATTATAATACCTGCAAGCATCCCAACAGCCCGGCCATGCGCGATCCTAATCCTGTAGTGATCCTGTATCCCGGCGTGGGCATGTTCACCTTTGCGAAAGATAAACAAACCGCCCGTGTAGCCGCAGAATTTTATATCAACGCCATCAATGTAATGAAAGGCGCGGAAGCCATTTCTGAATATACTTCCCTGCCACGGCAGGAGGCATTCAACATTGAATACTGGTTGCTGGAAGAAGCCAAGCTGCAACGCATGCCCAAACCTAAAGCCCTTACCGGCAGAATAGCCCTGGTAACAGGCAGCGCCGGCGGTATCGGTAAAGCCATCGCCAAAAAATTTGCTGAAGAAGGGGCGGTAGTGGTGATCAATGATAACGATGCACAGCGACTCTCCTCCGCCACTGAAGAGTTTAATAAATTATTCGGGAAAGATGGATTCACTTCAGATCTCCTTGATGTTACAGACGCCGCTTCTATTCATAACACCTATAACACGGCCGTACTGGCGTTTGGAGGAGTGGACATTGTAGTGAACTGCGCCGGTTTATCTATCTCAAAACCTATAGAAGAGCATACGGAAAAAGACTGGGACCTATTATATGATGTACTCGTAAAAGGACAATTCCTGGTGACGCAATCCGGTGTGGAAATTATGCGCAGGCAGGACACCGGTGGAGATGTGCTGAATATTGTGAGCAAAAATGCACTGGTATCCGGCCCCAACAACGCAGGCTATGGTTCTGCGAAAGCAGCCCAGCTGCACCTGAGCCGGCTCAATGCCGCAGAGCTGGGAAAAGACCGTATACGCGTGAACGTAGTAAATCCTGATGCGGTGATCTCCGACAGTAAAATATGGGCCGGTGCATGGGCGGAAGGCCGCGCCAAAGCATATGGCGTAAAGGTGGAAGAACTGCCTGCGTTTTATGCAAAGCGTACCCTGCTGAATGAGATCATTGTACCGGAAGATATTGCCAATGCCTGCTATGCTTTTGTGGGCGGTTTACTGAACAAGGCAACCGGTAATGTGCTGAACGTTGATGGCGGTGTAGCCATGGCTTTTGTGAGATAAAAATATTATTTTATCTGCTGTTAAAAAGATCATCATGAGAATTGAAAAATACAGGATAGAAGAACATAACCAGGCAGGAATGGCAGCGCAGCAGCGGGCATTTGAATACCTCTCCGGGGAAATAAAAAATGTGCCCGATATATTGCAGCACCTGAAAGCTTTCCAGGTGGGTATTCCCAGCTGGGCGCTTGGCACCGGTGGTACCCGCTTCGGGCGTTTTCCCGGTGGTGGCGAGCCCCGCAGTCTCGAAGAAAAGATCGAAGACATAGGCTTGCTGCATCAGCTGAATCAATCCAGCGGTGCCATTTCATTGCATATTCCCTGGGATATTCCATCCAACCCGGCGCATATCAAAGCAATGGCTGCACAGCACGGCCTGCGCTTCGATGCCATGAACTCCAATACCTTCCAGGATCAGCCCGGGCAGGAACGGAGCTATAAATTCGGCTCCCTTCAGAATGTAAATAAAGATATCCGCAAACAAGCGGTTGAACATAACATAGAAGTGATCCGTCATGGCATAGAACTGGGTTCCGAAGCGCTCACCGTATGGCTGTCCGACGGTTCCTGTTTCCCCGGCCAGCTGAATTTCCGCCACGCTTTCCAGAATACCCTGGAAGGCCTGCAGGAAATTTATGCTGCCCTGCCGGACCATTGGAAAATGTTTGTGGAGTACAAAGCCGCGGAACCTAATTTTTATTCCACTACGGTGGGCGACTGGGGCCAGTCGCTGTTATACGCCAATAAACTGGGCCCCAAAGCCTACACACTGGTGGATCTTGGACATCACCTGCCCAATGCAAACATTGAACAGATTGTAGCCCTGCTGCTGATGGAAGGTAAACTCGGTGGCTTTCATTTCAACGACTCCAAGTACGGCGATGATGATCTGACCGTTGGCAGCATCAAGCCCTACCAGCTGTTCCTCATCTTCAACGAACTGGTGGACGGAATGGATGCACGTGGCATGAACCATACTACGGATCTTGGCTGGATGATAGATGCTTCGCACAATGTGAAAGACCCGCTGGAAGACTTGTTGCAGTCGGTGGAAGCAATTATGATCACTTACGCACAGGCATTGCTGGTAGACCGGAAACAATTACTGGCAGCACAGCAGAACAATGATGTGGTAACGGCCCAGGAAATCCTGCAACAGGCGTTCCGTACAGATGTGCGGCCGCTGGTAGCTGAAGCCCGGATGCAATCCGGTGGTGCATTGAACCCGCTGGCATTGTACCGTTCTGAAAAAGTGAGAGATCACCTGATACGTGAAAGAGGCGCCAAAACAATGGCCACTGGTTTGTAATTTAAAAGTGTTTATGAGCGAGATTCCCGTTATTGCCATTTTTGATGTTGGAAAAACCAACAAGAAGCTGTTTCTCTTTGATGAACAGTACCGGATCATCTTTGAGCGGACAGCCCGTTTTACGGAAACTGCGGATGAAGATGGCGCGCCCTGTGAAAACCTGGAAAGCCTCCGGCTGTCTGTATTTGACTCGCTGAGGGAAGTATTCCGCAGAAAAGATGTGGCTATTAAAGCCATCAACTTTTCCACTTACGGCGCAAGCCTGGTATACATCGATGAAGAAGGGCGCCCATTAACACCATTGTATAATTACCTGAAAGAATATCCTGCGGCATTAAGCCAGCAGTTCTACAGCAAATATGGCGGTGAAACCGCTTTCTCTGTGCAAACTGCCTCACCTGTGTTGGGAAGCCTTAACTCGGGTATGCAGCTGTACCGGTTGAAATATGAACAGCCGGAAGTATTCAGCCGCATGAAGTATGCACTGCATTTACCGCAGTATATGAGCTACCTGCTTTCAGGTATCGCCTGTTCGGATATTACCAGCATTGGCTGTCATACGAACCTGTGGGATTTTAAACAAAATGAATATCATTCGTGGTTAATAAAGGAAGGGGTGCTGGAAAAGCTGGCGCCTCTTTTTTCTTCCGGAGATGTAATGCCGGCTGCTTTCCCGGGAAATAACTATGCCGTAGGCACCGGTTTGCACGATAGCTCTGCTGCGCTGATCCCGTACCTGGTAAATTTTCACGAACCTTTTGTACTGATCTCCACCGGCACCTGGTGTATCAGCTTAAATCCCTTTAACGACACGCCCCTTACGCCGGAAGAACTGGAGGCCGACTGTTTATGTTATATGTCGTTCCAGGGCAAGCCGGTGAAGGCATCCCGGCTGTTTGCCGGTTATGAGCACGAACAGCAGGTAAAACGTATTGCCGCACATTTTGACCAACATACAGGGCGTTACCGGTCGGTAGAATATGATGGTAACATTATCCGCATGTTAAAGGAAAGGAATAAACAGGATACGCCACAGCTGCAGGCCGATAAACAACGGATGCAGGCATCCATATTCGGGCAGCGCGACCTGGATACTTTCACGTCTGATACGGAAGCCTATCACCAGCTGATGCTGGATATTGCCAACCAGCAATACATCGCTACCGGCAGGGTATTAAAAGGCGCCCGTGTAAAACGTATATTCGTTGACGGTGGATTCAGTAAAAACACCATTTACATGAACCTGCTGGCCAGTATGTTCCCGGATATTGAAATTTTTGCTGCTTCTATGGCGCAGGCCACCGCAATGGGCGCCGCACTGGCCATTCATTCGCACTGGAACAACAAGCCAATGCCCAACGACCTGATAGAACTGAAATATTATTCGGTGACACATGATGCTACTTTATGAAGTTTTGATTATCATTACCACCAATAAATAATACTATGCGTGCCCTCTTTATCCTGCTCACGGGCTTCGTTGCCCTTGCTGCCAATGCACAAACCGTTATGCCTTTATACAATGGGCTTCCTCCCGGTGGAATTGCCACTGCCGATGAAGAAGTAACCAACAAGGATAACAGTCGTGCGCATACCAGTGTGCCCACTTTAACGGCATACCTGCCGCCGAAAGAAAAAGCCACCGGTACAGCCGTGCTGATTTGCCCGGGTGGCGGTTACTCATGGGTAGTATTGCAGAAAGAAGGACTCGATATAGGCGCATATTTCCAGCAACAGGGTATCGCGGCTTTTGTGCTCAAATACCGCCTGCCCGACGATAAGATCATGCAGGATAAAAGCAGCGGCCCTTTACAGGATGCGCAGGAAGCGATGAAAATAATCCGGACCCATGCCGCTGAATGGAATATAGACAACCACCGCGTAGGTATTATGGGCTTCTCTGCCGGCGGCCACCTGGCTTCCACAACAGGTACGCATTTCAATAAACCCGTGCTGGCGGCAAACGCCGGGATCAACCTGCGCCCCGATTTTATGATCCTGGTATATCCGGTGATCAGCATGGAAAAAAACCTTACACATGCCGGCTCCCGTTTAAGGCTGCTGGGCAGCCAGCCGGGGGAAGAGGCGATAAAAAATTACTCCAACGACCGGCAGGTGACGCCGCAAACCCCTCCAACGATCCTGTTCCATACCGGCGACGATACCGTGGTGGATGTAGATAACACCCTGCTGTTTTACCAGGCCCTGCGCCATCAGCATGTACCCGCCGAAATGCATATTTACCCGGAAGGCAACCACGGATTTGTACTGAAACTACCGGTGGAGGTGTGGATGCAGATCACCATGAAGTGGCTGGGCCGGATGGGTATGCTCAACCCGGGCAATCCTTTGCTGCAGGGAGGTACAGGACAGTTATACTGATAACCTTTTTTATTTTGGAAGATCTGATAAAAGGTCTGCTGCTGATGAAAGCCGGCAGCCCGGGTTACTGTTGCTATAACTTTTACGGTTAAACGAAAATAGCGTATGCATAATGCTTTTATAAAAAAAACGACCAGGTACAGCGCTGCCGCGCTGTTGCTATCGGCTGCGTTAAACGCCAGCGGACAACAATCCCCGCTGCAACAAGGATTTATAACACCACCGGATAGTGTGAAACCCAGCGTGTACTGGTACTGGATGAGCGATAATATTTCGCAGGAAGGCGTTAGGAAAGATGTGGAAGCAATGGTGAAAGTAGGCATTGGCCGCGCTTTTATCGGTAATATAGGATACCCCAAAGAAGAAGTGCCCTATGGAAAAGTAAAGCTGTTTTCCGACGAATGGTGGAAGGTAACACATACGGCTATACGTACTGCTTCTGAGAACGGCCTGGATATCGGTCTGTTTAATAGTCCGGGTTGGAGCCAGAGTGGCGGCCCCTGGATCAAGCCCTCCCAGTCCATGCGCTACCTTGCGGGCCAGGAGGTTACCATTCATGGGCCACAGCAGTATCAGCAACAGCTGCCTGCGCCACCTGCCGATTTTCAGACAGTGGCAGTGCTGGCGTTCCCGGTACCCGCCGGCGATGATGACGATATTGGCAAACATACGCCCCGTATTACTTCCAACATGGGGTTCCGCAATATTGAAAAACTGGCGGATGGTAATACTACGGAAGAAGTAATTATTGACGCGCCCACAGAAAAGCGCACACCCGCTCATATTAACCTGGAAATTGCCAATGATTTTACGGCAAGAAGCCTTGTTATTTACCCGGCAGCAAAGCCTTTCAAAGCACAGTTTGAGTTACAGGTAAAAGAAGGAGACGACTGGCACACAATAAAGAAATTTGAATCTGACCGCAGCAATCCCCAGAATAATGTGGGCTTTAAACCCTATGCACCGGTGGCGGTTTCCTTCAAAGCCATTACCGGCAAACAATTCCGGCTGGTGATCAGTGAAGGCCATCCTGCACTGACGGAAATAAAACTGCTTTCTGCGCCACGCATCGAACGTTTTGAAGAAAAACAACTGGCCAAGATGTTCCAGACGCCACTGCCATTATGGAACGAATACCAGTGGCCGCAGGAGCCGGAGGTATCCGGTGCAGGTCTTGCCATTGATCCCACCAAAGTTATTCATCTCACTAAAAACGTATCAGCCAACGGCACCCTCACCTGGAAAGTGCCTGCCGGCAACTGGATAATAGTTCGATATGGCATGCTGCCTACCGGCGTTACCAACGGCCCCGCATCGCCGGAGGGAACCGGGCTGGAGATAGACAAGATCAGCGATGAATGGTCACAGCACCACTTTGATGCGTTTGTAGGCCGGATCCGCAAAAGCATGCCTGCAGCGGACCGCACCGCGTTGAAATGGGTGGTGGCAGACAGTTATGAAACCGGCTCCCAGAACTGGACAGACGACATGACGGAAGATTTCAAAAAACAGTATGGCTACGATCCTTTGCCATGGCTGCCGGTACTGTCGGGCAGGGTAGTGGGCAGCCCCGATCAGTCCGACCGTTTCCTGTGGGACCTTCGCCGCCTGGTGGCCGATCGCGTTGCCTATAAATACGTAGCGGGCTTACGCAAGGCCAGTCATAAAGATGGTATGAAGCTGTGGCTGGAAAACTACGGCCACTGGGGTTTCCCGTCGGAGTTCCTTAAATATGGAGGGCAATCCGATGAAGTGGCAGGAGAGTTCTGGAATGAAGGAACGCTGGGTAATATAGAATGCCGCGCTGCTTCCTCAGCCGCGCATATTTACGGTAAAACAAGAGTGGCAGCGGAATCGTTTACCGCCGGGGGCAATGCGTACGGCCGTTACCCCGCGGTGCTGAAGCGTCGCGGCGACTGGTCCTTCACGGAGGGCATTAATCACAGCCTTTTGCACGTGTTCATCGAACAGCCGTATGAAGACCGGGAGCCTGGTGTGAACGCGGGTTTTGGCACAGAATTTAACAGGAAGAACACCTGGTTTTACCAGGGTAAGGCTTTTATAGATTATCTCAGGAGATGTAACTTCCTTTTGCAGCAAGGTAAAGCCGTGAATGATATCGCTTATTTCATCGGGGAAGATGCGCCTAAAATGACAGGTGTAAGAGATCCGGAGCTACCTAAAGGATATTCCTATGACTATATCAATGCAGAAGTGATCCTGGAACGGTTGCAGGTGAAGAATGGAAAACTGGTATTGCCGGATGGCATGAGTTATCGCCTGCTGGTGCTGCCACAACTGGAAACTATGCGGCCGGAGCTGCTGGAGAAAATTGCGCAACTGGTAAAAGAAGGCGCTACCATCCTGGGACCTGCACCTAAGCGCTCTCCAAGCCTGCAGCAGTATCCTGCTGCAGACGCAAAAGTACAGCGGCTGGCGGCTGAGTTATGGGGCAACAGCCAGGTGCATCAAAGGAAATATGGCAAAGGGCAGGTGCTCAGCGGTATAGAGATGCAGCAGGCACTGGACATATTACAATTGCCCGCCGATGTAGCACAATTACCGGAGCAGGTACTGTACACACACCGCACCACCAGCGCAGGCGAAATATATTTCATCACCAATCAATCCGGTCAGCAGGTTACATTGTCGCCTGCTTTCCGCGTAACAGGCAAACAACCCGAATGGTGGGATGCCGTAACCGGTGAAACACGCAACCTGAAACAGTTTACACAGCAGGCAGCGCATACCGTAGTGCCGTTAACGTTAGCCCCTTATCAAAGTGGTTTCGTATTGTTCCGGAAGAAGCATACAACTATTGGCAATACCGGCGTTAATTTCCCGGATGCCATTACGTTAACACAGCTGCAGGGACCATGGACCGTGCACTTTGATGCCGCCAAACGGGGGCCTGCACAACCGGTGGTGTTTGATCAGCTGTACGACTGGAGCAGGCATACCAATGAACAGATCCGTGATTATTCCGGCACTGCTGTTTATGAAATTACTTTTAAGGCAGATGAAATACCGGCAGGATCCACTGTATACCTCGATCTTGGCGCCGTGAGTGTAATGGCGGATGTGAGCCTGAATGGCGTAGCGCTGGGCAATGTATGGACAGCGCCCTATCGTGTAAATGTAAAAGATGCGCTGAAGAAAGGCGATAATAAGTTAACGGTAACCGTAGTGAACACCTGGGTAAACCGGCTTATTGGCGATAGTAAATTGCCTGCGTCTGAAAGAAAAACATGGAGTAACGTAAACCCATATACGCCGAAGAGTGATTACCAATCCGCCGGCCTGATAGGACCGGTTAAGCTTACGGCCGTAAAATATTAAGCAAACCCAAATGAACATGAAAATATATAACCGCATTTTACACACAGTGGCGCTCATGCTATGCAGCGTTTCAGCTGTGGCCCAGTTGCCACCGGTGTTCGACAGCAGTCGTATGGCTACGGTTCAGTCAACAGCTACCGTGCGGCGTTATCTATCTCCCGAAAAAATTATATGGCAAACACCCGGAGCAGGCGAACATATTATTAATGCCCAGCGCTTCCTGTTGCCTGGCAACGGGCAGGCCGACCTGGCTAACCAGAATATGTGCGTGCTGAAAAGCACGGCTGCCGTACATCCTGCTTTGGTGTTCGACTTTGGAAAAGAACTACATGGCGGCCTGCAACTGGTTACCGGTATGTATAAAAGCGGTAAGCCGGTGAAACTGCGGGTGCGCTTTGGCGAATCGGTAAGTGAAGCCATGAGTGATATAGAGCCGGGCAAAAATGCCACCAACGATCACGCGGTACGGGATATGATTGTAGAAGTACCCTGGCTGGGAAAACTGGAAGTAGGCAATACCGGTTTCCGTTTCGTAAGGATCGATCTGCTGGATGATAATACAGAATTGCAACTTAAAGAAGTAAGAGCCATCTTTATATACCGCGACATTCCCTACCTGGGTTCCTTTAAATGCAGCGATACCTTGCTGAACAAGATCTGGCTCACCGGCGCGTACACGGTTCATTTGAATATGCAGGATTATTTATGGGATGGTATTAAACGCGACCGCCTTGTATGGATCGGTGATATGCACCCGGAAACATCTACCATCAGTACCGTTTTCGGGTATAATGAAGTAGTGCCTCAAAGCCTGGACCTTTCCCGCGATATCACCCCGCTGCCACAGTATATGAACGGCATGGTATCCTATTCCATGTGGTGGGTGCTTATACAGCGCGATTGGTACCAGCACACCGGTAACCTCGCTTACCTGAAACAACAGGCTGGTTACCTGAAAGGATTACTGGATCATCTCTCCAAAAAAATTGATGCCAGCAACAGTGAAGATCTCAATGATGGCACCCGTTTCCTCGACTGGCCATCCAGCGAAAATAAAGCTGGTATTCATGCCGGGCTGCAGGCCATGATGATCATGACGCTGGACGCAGGCGCTGCATTAAGTAAGATATTGAATGATGAAGCCACGGTAAGGAAATGTAACGCCGCTATTGCACGGCTGAAGCAGCATGTACCCGATGCCAATGGTTCCAAACAAGCGGCCGCGCTGATGGCGTTATCAGGCCTGGCGCCCGCAAAAAAGATGAACGACGAAATTATTGGTGCAGGTGGCGTAAAGGATTACTCTACCTTTTACGGTTACTATATGTTGCAGGCAAAAGCAAAAGCGGGCGACTACCAGGGGGGGCTAAACGATATCCGCACTTACTGGGGCGCTATGCTGCATCTTGGCGCCACTACCTTCTGGGAGGATTTTAATATGGACTGGCTACCCGGCGCTTCCCGCATTGATGAAATAGTGCCACTGGGAAAAAAGGATATTCACGGCGATTATGGCGCTTACTGTTACAAAGGTTTCCGTCATAGTTTATGCCATGGATGGGCTTCCGGGCCAACGCCATGGTTAACAGAGCATGTACTGGGTATTTCCGTGCTGGAGCCGGGTTGTAAAGTGATCAAAGTAGCGCCGCACCTGGGCGATCTGCAATTTGCCGAAGGTACTTTCCCTACGCCTTATGGGGTGGTAACGGTGAAGCATACACGACTTCCCGATGGGAAAATTAAATCTGATATCAAGGCGCCTGCACAGGTGAAGGTGATCAGGGAATAGATTTTCTTTTGTTACAGAGATAAAAAAAGAACGGCCTGTTGCGCGCGGATTTTGCCTCGCCCACCGACTTCCCTGAGTTATTTTTTGGATTTTAAAAGGATCCGGGGAGATAGATGCAGATGCTCAGCGCCGTTCTTTTTCTTTAGTATTTAAACTACCGGGTGTTTCCATGGATCCCTGTAT
>NZ_DATMTE010000891.1:0-7286 GCF_035564935.1 Chitinophaga sp.
GAATGAAATACAGTTGAACCTGGCAGATATGGAGTTTGCCAGGTAGATAATTATTTATATTGTGATGTGCGCCCGCTGAACTTCATCAGCGGGCGTTTTTTATGTATATTCTTACCGGTAAATGATAAAAGTCTTCTGAAAGTGTCCAATTTTCCGGATGTCGATCATTGTTATAATAAATGTTAAGATCATGAAGGAAGATAGCGTTAAAATATCAGCTGATGGTATTCAGAACTATCAGAAAACATGGGACCGTAAATTCAATCAACTGGAACAAACACTTAAAAATAAAAAAATGAAGACAAAAAACAACCGCGGTAAAAACATTGCTTACTGGATAACCACCATACTCCTGGTACTGGGAATGGCCTCAGGAGGAATAGCGCAATTGCTGAGAGTGAAACAAAATGTAGAAGGAACAGTTCACCTGGGGTATCCTGTTTACATCATGTCGATCCTTGGTACATGGAAGATATTGGGCATACTTACTTTATTGCTTCCAAAGTTCCGGCTGCTGAAGGAGTGGGCATACGCGGGTTTCTTTTTTGTTCTCAGCGGGGCAGTAATATCTCATATAGTAAGCGGGGACAATTTTTCACGATTCGGGGCGCCCCTTATTTTTGTACTTCTGACAATAGCCTCGTGGGCGTTGCGTCCCGATGACCGGAAGCTACCGGTAAGTACGCTGGCATTATAGGTTTGCAGTTATAATTAATAATTTAAAAAAACAACGAAAATGAACGAGTATCTTTTATTATTCCGCCAACCGGATTATGATTACAGCAATGCTAATCCCGAACAAATGCAGGCACTTGGTAAAAAATGGCAGGATTGGGTAGGTGGTATTGCCGCCCAGGGAAAATTTGTGAACCATGGCCCCCGCCTCGCCATGGAAGGTAAAGTGCTGAAACCCGGAGGGGTTATTACCGACGGGCCTTTTGTAGAAATTAAAGAAAAGTTAGGTAGTTTTATCACCATAAAAGCAGCCTCATTGGAAGATGCCGCTACGCTGGCACATGGGTGTCCGGCTATTGACCAGGGCGGCAGTGTAGAAATCCGGCCTGTTTACGTTAATCAATAACTCAGATAAGCCTGCATAACCGGGCATTATGCAGGCTTATCCTTACCTCCTGTCAAGAATAGAGCGTGAGCAACAAACATCAAACCATATCACAGCTGTTTCAATCAGAATTTTCCAAAATGGTGGCCGTGATCACTAAGATATTTGGCCTTCAGCATATTGAGATCGCTGAAGATATTGTTGGTGATACATTTTTACAGGCAGCAGAAACATGGAAAGAAGAAGGCATTCCTTCCAATCCAAGGGCATGGCTGTATTTAGTAGCCAAACAAAAGACCATCCAGCAATTCAGGCGTGATAAAATTTTTGACGAAAGGGTACTTCCGGAAATTCAAAAAAACCTGGTCGTAAGTGAAGTGATTGAAGTGGACTTTTCAGAAAAAAATATCAAGGATAGCCAGTTGCAAATGATATTTGCCATCTGTAATCCGGCCATTGCAAGTGAAGCGCAGATAGGGCTTGCATTACGTATCCTGTGCGGCTTTAGTATTGATGAAATCGCCCAGGCTTTTTTAACCAATAAAGAAACTATCAACAAAAGGTTATTTCGTGCAAAAGAAAAGCTGCGTACAGAAGGAATCAGGATGGAAATGCCGGCTGATTCAGCCATCAACAACCGGCTCGACAACGTATTACATGTTATATACCTGTTGTTCAACGAGGGCTACTATTCCGCCACCAAAAACCAGGTTGTCCGGAAAGAATTTTGCATGGAAGCATTAAGCCTGGGGTTCCTGCTGACAGAGTTTCCCGTAACTGCGCAACCCAAAACCAATGCATTGGTTGCATTAATGTGTTTTCATGCGTCAAGACTGGACGCACGGCAGATAAATAACAACCATTTCATTTTATACCAGCACCAGGATGAAAACCTATGGAACAGGGAGCTTATTATCCAGGGTAAAATTTTTTTAGACCTGTCTGCTGAAGGAACAGAGATCAGCTCCTATCATTTAGAAGCCGGTATCGCTTTCCTGCATTGTGAAAAAGAAGATACCGCAGAAAAATGGGATAGCATTCTTCAGTTGTATAATTTACTGCTGCAAATAAACTATTCACCCACCGTGGCACTTAACAGGACATATGCCTTATATAAAGCCAGGGGAAATGAAGTAGCTATCGCTGAAGCAAATAAACTAAAGCTTACCACCAATCATTTCTACTTTGTGTTGCTGGGAGAACTTTATACGCGCGTTGATAAAGAAATAGCGAAGGAGCATTTTCTTCGCGCCATATCACTGGCTCAAACTGCTACAGACAAGCTGACCATTAAAAGTATGATAGACCTACTTTAGGACGCTGGCTTTCACCCCGTGGCGTGAAAACCAGCCTATAATACTGCTAAGTTCTGTAAGCTTTTAATACATTCATCACCCAGGATCTTCCCCATTGTTCGATTTGTTCTTCCGTCCACAAGTACGGATAAAAAATCCTTTTCTGAAATCTTGGCGGCAGGTATTTTTGCCAGTTGGTACCACCCGTAGCGGCAATATCTACCGGATCGCGTTCCAGATACCTTACTGCCGACTTATAGTGTGACAAGGGCCATTCCACGTTTACAAACAGGTCCAGCTTTCTGAGTTCTTCTTCAACAGCGCTCATGTTTTCCCCGCGCTGCTGCAATGTTTTATACAGGGACGAGAAATTGCGGTCAATATTGTTTTGGGCCAGCTGCAGCAATTGCACTGCATATTTCGCAATGAATTGTTGCAGTGTAAGTGTTTGTTTACCGGTAGATAATTCCGAAGCGCCATATTTCCAGTAAATATATTCAAACTGTTCTGCTGGCGTGGCATGTTTCAATGCTTCTCTTTTGCTCAGTGTTGCCAGTTGAATAAGTTCGGTGGAATGAATCTCGATCATACGATACTGTGCAGACTGGAAGCCGCTCGCGGGAAGCAGCGACATCCTGAATTTCAGGAATTGTTCTTTATCCATTCCGTCTACCATGATATCGAAAGAGGATACCAGGGCTGTGAAATAAGCATTGATCCTTTTAAGCCTGGATGCAAAAAACGCAGGCGTGAGTGAAGTATGGTTGCTTATCTGTTTGCATTCGTGCAGTGCCAGTTTAAAATAGAGCTCTGTGATTTGATGATACATGATAAAGATCTCTTCATCCGGGTAAGAAGTTTTCGGATGCTGAAGGCTCAGCAATGTATCCAGGTGGATATAATCCCAATACGTAAGATAATCTGCATAAAGAAGGCCATCAAGGTACGCCGTGATGTCCTGTCCCATAACAGCATACTTCTCCTGCAGCAGGGATAGCCGGTCTTTAATTTCAGGTGTTATTTCCATTTTGGTAATTATTGTTTTGGTGTGATCAATTCTTTACTGATACCCAGAAGCCGGGCTGCTGTGAGAAAAACATCTTCGAAGCTGTTGTATAACGGCACGGGGCTAAGCCTGATAACATCCGGTTCACGCCAGTCGCCCAGAATATTGCTGGCTGTTAACGCATGGAAGATCTCTTTGGCTTTGTATCGGGCAATAACAGATAACTGGGCGCCTCTTTCTGTTTCAGCCGAAGGAGTGATGATTTTGTATTGCTCAAAGCCGAGCGTTTTATTCACGTCATTGATAAGATAATACAGGTAGGCGGTGAGCTTCCTGCTTTTTTCCCGGAGAGGACCAATGAAGCCGGCTTTCTCAAAAATTTTAAGCGAAGCATGGTATAGCGCCATTGGTATCACCTGTGTGCAGCTTACCTGCCAGCCATCAGCGCCGGATCCGGCAACAAATCCTTTTTCCATTTTGAATCGTTGCTGTTCCTGGTATCCCCACCAGCCGGCAAAACGGTGGAGCGAGGTATCAGAAAAATGTTTTTCATGCACAAAGATCCCGCTGATTCCTCCCGGGCCGGCGTTCTGATATTTATACGAACACCAGCACGCAAAGTCGATATCCCAATCATGCAGTTGCAGTGGTACGTTGCCTGCAGCATGTGCCAGGTCGAACCCTACCACCGCACCGGCGCTGTGGCCTGCTTTGGTGATAGCCGGCATATCGAACCACTGCCCGGTGAAATAATTTATACCGCCAAATAACACGAGCGCCAGCTGATCGCCGTGACGGGCAATAGCAGCCACAATATCTTCCGTTCGCAACGTAGCCTCGCCTGCACGGGGCGCCACTTCAATAATTGCCTCTTCCGGGTCATAACCGTGGAACCTTACCTGGCTCTCCACTGCATACTGGTCGGAAGGAAAGGCGCCGGCTTCCATAATGATCTTAAACCTGTTGGCCGTGGGGCGATAGAAGCTCACCATCAGCAGGTGCAGGTTCACCGTGAGGGTGTTCATAGGGCATACTTCCCCGGGACCGGCGCCAACGATATTGGCCATCAGTCCCTTCAATTCTTTGTGATAGTACATCCACGGCGTTTCCCCTTCAAACCATCCTTCAACCGCCAGATTCGCCCAGTTATTCATTTGCTGATCGATATAATTGCGGGCTGTCCGAGGCTGTAACCCAAGCGAATTTCCACACATATAGATGAAAGGAGTCCCGTTCTGCTCAGGAAAAAGGAATTGATTTCTCAGGTCGTGTAATGGATCTTGCCTGTCCAGGCTTTGCGCAAAAGCCAGATTGTTCTCAAAAATCATGTAGATAAGTATGTAATGGTTGGAAATTGCGCACACAGACATTGCTGTCAGTGACGTCGGAAATTATATATGCTGATAAGCCGGATAATTGCAGCAGGATGCTGCCGGCAGGAGGAGCGCCTGCTAAGAAGGTCTGTTGATGATATTCTTATAAATATTCTCCATTGGTTGTAACGTCGGGCAAAACAAATATAAATTGCTTACACTGCCAAATAAATTTGCAATGATGGTATCGGTTCTTTACCCGGGTATCTAACACAAAAATATTGTCTAATATTGTTCAGTAGGTTCCAAACACCTTATTTCACCTGTATTACCGGAATAAACTGATATGTACGATATAAAAATACAATCGCCATTTACCCGCTACCCTGTTGCCTATCCCGGTTGCAATAGCGAAAAAGCCGTTAGCCTGTACCAGGAGATCAATTGGGAAGATCTTTACCAGCAGATTGAAGCCAGTGGAAGCAGCCCTGAAAATTCATTTTATTATTTTGAAATAAACAGGCAGAATAGTCACGGCGAGAAGGAAACCCTTTGTATTTCGGGCTGTATGTGGGGCCATGTTGGAATAGGATATATGCGTCCGAAAATGGAACGCAAAGGATTTTTCAAGAAAAAAGATGTGCTCAATCCCCAATTCAGTACACAAATGGATGGCTTGGATACTCCCTTTGCATGGTCCTGCCTGGACGCTTTTATGAAGGGGAATACCGCCTTCCTGGAACAAAACCTGTATAATAAAGAGGAGGATTGATCAAACCCTGTTTGTTGTGTAAATAAACCTTGCGGAGGTCAGGACGGTACAGGAAAGTTGAACGGAAAAAAGATTTTAAATTGCTTCTTTTACCGTTATGTATCTATCCAGAAAGAACTTTCTTCGAATATCTTCCGCATTGGCTGCAGGTACGCTGACAGCAACACCCGGCCGTTTACTATCTTCTATGCTTGCACCCATGGCCGGCGACTTAATGGGCAACCGGTTCCTGACCTTCAACTGCGTTATCCGTGTTAACCAGATAGAAGTTTCAAGGGACAAAAATGTTGGAATGGACGAACGGGAATTACATACGCCCGGGCGTGTGAGCGCCTTTCGTGAAGCAGTGGAATCGGGCTTCCCGGGGGCAAAGATGACATGGGCGTTCAGCTGGCTGGCATTGAACGACATGACCGACAATTATGTGAAGATAAGACAACAGGTCAGGGAATATCATCATCGCTATGGCGACGATGTTACTTTCATACCCGGCGCATACTTTGCCAACGCTTATAATTCCGTGGAGCAGGTGAACAAGGACCTGCATGATGGTATAGCCCTGGCATCGGGCATATTGGGCAACGGCTATCGTCCCAAAAGCGTAGTTGCTGGATTCCTGGCAGCAAAGAACCTCCAATACCTGGCGGAAAAGGAAAACATTCATGTGTGCCAGGGCAATATCTGGAGCCAGTTCTCCATCGATAACCAGGATGGAGACGGCTCCGTATGCTATCCTTACTATCCTTCCAAAGAACATTTCTGCAAACCGGCCCAGGGCAAAGCGGATTTCATCGACTGTGTGAACCTTGACGGCTGGACAATGGATTTCCTCGCAGCAAGAAGAGATGGCTTTGCAGAGCATTTCAACAGCAGGATGGGCGTAGGGCCGATAGAAACCATTGGAGCATTCGGAGCAAGTACGGGGCTCAGGGAAATGATGCACAGTACCGCTATACACTTCGACGGCGGATACCAGCTGAACGGCTTTGCATGGGTAACCAATTGCTGGGAACTAAGCCTGCCTATCGATGTTGCCGGTCTAAGGGACTGGCTGAGCGCCATCAAAACCCGCTGGCCCGCTACGCGGATGATCACGCAGGGTGAATTCGGACTGATCTGGCGAAAACATTTCACCTCAAATACTTTCAACTACCGGTTCACCGAAGAGGGATCCGGCATTGGTGGATCGGATGCAGATAAAGAGATCCGCTGGTTCATGAACAAAGATTTCCGGCTGGCGCTACTACGCAACTGGCAGGAATCTACACCGGAAAAGGTGATTGACTTTACCCGTTATGATGTTCCTGCAAAGGAGCCGGATACCCTTACCCGCAAATGGAGCCTGCTCGGTGAAATCAACCAGAAAGGAACACGGCCACAGGATACACCGGTACCGTTAGCCCAATTGAGCGCTGATGACAGGGCGCTGATTCACCGCCGGTTGCCTGATCTCCGTGATTAGTTCGAGGGCGTTGCCGCATAGCTTCAATGCGGCCTGATTGCAGTAAACAGTTTACCAGGTACAGTGGTATCTATAATGATACAAATTGCCAACAATATGATACAAATTGATGAAGCGATTAAAAAAAGTCTGGTTAACTTTTAGAAAGTTTATTCACATTAACCTCCTAAAAATTATCTTATGACCAAAAGGACTCTACTTTTGACTGCAGCCGTTATCCTTAGCTGCGGTTTTAGCATGAAAGCAACTTCCGCGTTCAAACAATCAGCTTCTTCACCAGGCCTTTATAAACCCGCTTTTGCCTGGAATTTCATCTATGCATTCGGCAATGGCCCCATCTCCGGCTTAAGCTGGTCGGGCAATTATTTGTATGTTTCT
>NZ_DATMTE010000892.1:0-6328 GCF_035564935.1 Chitinophaga sp.
ATCTGACAGGATCTCCCAATATATTTTTGTGCTGGTAATGATATATCTGGCCTCGGTGCTCGCTGAGCTGGCAGGCATTGAAGCCATTATCGGTGCATTCTTTGCCGGGCTGGCGCTCAACAGGCTGATCCCCCGTTCTTCCTCACTGATGAACCGGGTTGAGTTTGTGGGGAACGCTATTTTTATTCCTTTCTTCCTGATCAGCGTAGGTATGCTGATCGACTTCAAAGTATTTTTCAAAAGCTGGGAAACCCTGATGGTGGCTGGTATTATGCTGGTGGCTTCTATTGGCGGCAAATACCTGGCAGCAGTAGCCACCAGGAAAACCTTCAGGCTTTCGAAAGACGAAGGCACACTTATTTTTGGTATGAGTTCCGCTTCTGCTGCTGCCACACTTGCTTCCGTGATGGTAGGCTACAACATCATTATTTCAGAAACGGCCGCCGGTGAGCCGGTTCGCCTGCTCAATGAACATGTGTTGAACGGAAGTATTTTGCTGATCCTGATATCCTGCACCGTTTCCTCCTTCATTTCGATGGCCAGCGCGCAGCGGATCGCGGAGGCAGACAGGGAGCGGACGGTATCGGGCGAACGCCCGGAAGAAGAGCGGATCCTGCTGGCGGTTAACCATGAGGAAACGGTGGAAAGAATGGTAAACCTGAGCTTATTGCTGAAAGCGAAAAGTAATGACGACCGGGTATTTGCACTCAATGTTATTAATGAAGATAAAAATGAGTCTTCTGTAAAAAATGCGGAAAAGATACTGCACCAGGCGGCCGATACCGCAGCTGCGGCAGATGTAGAATTGCAACCACTCACCCGGTACGATAATGATGTTATTACAGGCATAGGCAACGTGGTGAAAGAACAGAAGATCACCGACCTTATTATTGGGCTGGAAGATGAAAAAGGCTTTTCTCCTTCTTTTGTTTATAATCTTTACAATGGTTACCTGCAGAATGAACATATCAATGTACTGGTGTATCATGCTGCGCAGCCTGTATCAACTGTAAAACGTTATGTAGTGCTGATACCTGAGAATGCAGGGCGGGAAGCCGGTTTCTTCCACGCATTGCTGCGGGTATGGAATATCGGGCGAAACTCCGGTGCGCTGATGAGCATTTATGCCACGGGCGCCACCCTGGAAATTATCGGTCATATTTTGCAGAAGGCCAACATATCAGCGGAACTGAACCCCGTGAACAGCTGGAGTGAAGCGGAAACCGCGGCGCTGCAGCTGGGAGAAGACGAAGCCCTGATTGTGCTGATGGCAAAAAGGGGTGGGATATCTTATTTCCCGCAGCTAAGCCTGATGCCTGAGTGGCTGAACCAACATTTTTCAGGGAATAATTATCTCCTGATCTATCCTTTTTCAGAGGAAGCGGAAGCATTGGCGGAGAAAAGGGCTGTCAGCAACCATGGCGATTTCATGGAGATAGGTAAGGTGGTGGCCAGGTTATTCCGGTGATCAGTCGTTCTTATCATTGCTGTACTCATTATTTTCTTCATCCTCTGCGCCGATCTGCTCCTGGGCGTCGTCGAGTTCAGCGCCCGGTACATCGAGGCTGCCGGCTTCATTAAGGGGGTCCCCGTCATCATCCCTGTTATCTACTTTAGCGCCGCGCATCCTTAATTCTTCGGAGTAGGTGGGATCTGTGGTGGATGCTTCTTCCAGCAATTCTTTCTCTTCTTCACTCACTTCCGCATCCGCATCGGCTGCTGTTTGTTCTTCTGGCAGATCGTTATTTTCTTCTTCACTGAAGGCGTTTTCGTTTAGTTCATCTTTATTAATCATAACAAGTGTTTTAGATATTAATGATACTACTCCGTTCAACAAAACACAGACCAGCTTAAAAAGCGGTGAATACAGCGGTGAAAGCAATACCGGACCGGGTAATAGTTGTTTATATTAGTAGGAACGTTTGGACAAATTGTAGACCGGCCTGATCACTGTGCAGCGCTGAACACGGTAGTAGTTGAAATACGGCGTCCGTTTTCAGACACCGGGTGTTCATATACGGACATTTTTACCGGGAAAAATTCGGGGAATAGCGGCTGTGGCCTATCTTCCGGTGTGGCAATATTATTGTTTCCAATGAAGAAACCAGTTAGCTATGTTAAGAAGTCATGCCCGGATTGCGTGGCGAAACCTGCTCAAGAATAAAACTTTTTCGTTCATCAATATAGTGGGGTTATCTACCGGTATGGCGGTAGCCCTGCTGATCGGTTTGTGGATTCATGATGAGCTTACTTTCAACAGGAATCATGAACATTACGATCGCATTGTAGCAGTGATGCAGCGTCAAACCTTTAATGGGGTGACGGGTACGCAAACGGCTAATCCTTACCTGTTGGGAGAAGAGATCCGGAGTAAATACGGTAGCGACTTCAAGTATGTGATCATGTGCTCCTGGCCTAATAAGCATATACTGGCATATAACAATAATGCTATTTCGCAGACGGGTAATTTTTTTGAACCCGGCTTCCCGGAGATGTTAACGCTTAAAATGCTGAAGGGTACCAGAGGAGGATTAAAAGACCCGGCTTCCGTGCTGCTGTCGGCCTCCGCGGCAAAAGCATTGTTTGGAGATACCGACCCATTGGATAAGCTGATGAAATTAGACGACCGTATGACGGTGAAAGTGACTGGTGTATATGAAGATCTTCCTTATAATTCCTCGTTCAGGGACCTGGATTTCATGGCGCCCTGGGAATTGTTTCTGAAAGACCAGCCATGGATCAGGGAAATGGAAAACCCCTGGCGGTCTAATTTTACACAAACCTATGCACAACTGGCAGACCATGCGGATCTTGAAAAAGTGTCCGCGAAGATCAGGGATGTGAAGCTGCATAAGGTACGGGCAGACGATGCTGCCTTTAAGCCGGAGGTGTTTCTTCACCCCATGAGTAAATGGCATTTGTATGCCGATTGGAAGGATGGAAAGAATATAGGCGGCAGGATCCAGTTTGTATGGCTTTTTGGGATCATAGGTGTATTTGTGTTGCTGCTTGCCTGTATTAATTTCATGAACCTGAGTACCGCGCGTTCGGAAAAACGGGCGAAAGAGGTCGGTATCCGGAAGGCAGTTGGTTCTTTCCGTAGCCAGCTGATTACGCAATTCTTTAGTGAATCGCTGTTGCTGGCCCTGATCGGTTTTATAGGCGCCCTGGTATTGGTGCAGATTGGGCTGCCGGTATTTAATGACATGGCAGATAAAAAAGTAAGTCTTCCTTTGGCAAGCCCTCTATTCTGGCTTGTTGCGTTGGCTGTTATGCTATTTACCGGCCTGGTTGCAGGTAGTTACCCCGCATTGTATTTGTCTTCTTTTGAACCGGTTAAAGTATTGAAAGGTACCTTCCGGGCAGGGCGTTATGCGGCTGTTCCGCGCAAGGCGCTTGTTGTGATCCAGTTTACGGTATCGGTGATCCTCATTATTGGTACAATAGTAGTATTCCGGCAGATCCGTTTTGCAAAGGACCGGCCGGCAGCTTACAACAGGGAGGGGTTGATAGTTATTCCCGTGTCGACCGGTGCGATGAAAGATCATTTCGAGGTGGTGAAGAATGAACTGGTAGCGTCGGGAGCCGTTACAGAGATGGCCTATTCTTCCAGTTTACTGACAGAGATCAACGCAGTAAACAACGGTTATACCTGGAAGGGCATGCAACCCGGCGCCCAGGGAAATTTCGGGGCTGTAACTGTTACACATGATTTCGGAAAAACAATTAACTGGCAGATACTTTCGGGGCGTGATTTTTCAAGGGATTTTCCGTCGGATTCCTCGGCTATGATCCTGAATGAGTCGGCAGTAAAATTTATGGGACTTAAAGATCCCGTAGGTGAAATTGTAAAGGTAGATGGTAAGCCTTTTAATGTGATCGGTGTTGTAAAGGATATAGTGATGGAATCGCCCTATCACCCGGTTTTCCGGACTGTTTTTACGCTTAATTATGATGCAGCCAACGTGATCGATGCCAGGATTAATCCTTCCAAAACCACGGCAGCTGCGCTTTCCCGGATTGAGGAGGTATTTAGAAAGTATAATCCCGGTGTTCCTTTTGTTTACAGCTTTGTGGATAACGATTATGCTGTTAAGTTTGATGCGGAGCAGCGTATTGGAAAGCTATCGAGCTTTTTTGCAGTGCTGGCCATTTTCATCAGTTGCCTCGGGCTTTTTGGCATGGCGTCTTTTATGGCCGAGCAACGGGTGAAGGAAATCGGAGTGAGGAAGGTATTGGGTGCTTCTGTTTTCAATTTGTGGCAACTAATGACAAAGGATTTTGTACTGTTGGTATTGATTGCATTGGTGATTGCAGTGCCGCTGGCGTATCACTTCATGCATAACTGGTTACAGCGGTTTGAATACCGTACGGAAATATCCTGGTGGATTATTGCCGCTACTGCTGCCGGGGCAGTATTAATTGCCTTGCTGACCGTAAGTTTCCAGTCGATAAAAGCAGCGATAATGAACCCGGTGAAATCCCTGAGGTCGGAGTGATCAATAATTTATCTTACTAAAAAAGGAGAAAATGAATGTACATCCATTTTCTCCTTTTTATTTTAATTCAGTTTCCAGTCGGGCCGCACAAAATGACAGGTATACCCGTGTGGATGTTTCTGCAGGTAGTCCTGGTGTTCCTCTTCAGCGTTCCAAAAGGCTGTTGCTGGAACTACTTCGGTCACAATCGGGCCGGGCCATTTACCGGAGGCATTCAGCTCAGCAATTAAAGCCACCGCTGTTTGACGCTGCGCCTCGTCCAGGTAAAAGATGGCAGAGCGATAGGAAGTACCTATATCATTTCCTTGCCTGTTCCGGGTGGTAGGATCATGGATCTGGAAGAAAAATTCCAGGAGTGAACGGTATGATAATACTGCCGGATCAAATGTAATTTCAATGCCTTCCGCATGTGTGCCATGATGGCGGTAGGTGGCATTGGGTACATCGCCGCCGGTGTAACCTACCACCGTAGAGATGACGCCCGGAAGTTGCCGGATCAGTTCTTCCACTCCCCAGAAACAGCCACCTGCAAGAATCGCTTTTTCAATACTCATATGTCTTTCCTCTTTTTTAACCCCGTGAAGTTAAGTTAAGCTGCTGAATCATTCGTGATCATCATCATTTTTTTATGTGCGGTTTTCTTCCGTTGCTCCAATACACGTTGGCGGAGCCGCAGGAAAGGCGCTTCCACCGCCTTATTCAGCGTAAAAGCGCCCAGCCCCGCAACCAGCAGGCATGCCATGAACATAGGCGTTCCTTTAGGAGCCAGCCCTGTTTTGGCCAGCAGGGGCTGTGCCAGGTGGATCACTCCTTTATGAGATAAGTAGAGTGCAAAAGAAAGTTTGGCTATCAGCGCGGTAACCCGGCTATTGTAGCGGTATAATATGCAGGAAGGGCTTACCGCTGCCACCACCGCAAGTCCGTAACCGGCCGCCACCAGGGGATAGCCGAATACCGAGGCGGAAAAGGTTTCCTGGTCCTCACACAGGAACCAGGCCCCTGCAAGTACCGCCAGCGACAGCAACAGGATGGCATTCCCATGTTGGGTAACCCTGGCTTTTACGGCCGGTTTGAATGCAAACAGGGCTGCGATGGAAACACCCGCCAGCAGGCCATCGAGCCGGGTATAAGTAGGGTAGTACATGTGTTTGTACCATGTGATGAAAAAGTTGTCTTCCCCCAAGTGAGGCGCAATGAATGCGTACCAGCAATATAACCGGATGCCAATACCAAATATAAACAACACCGCCAGCAGGATGCCGGCCTTTCTCCATACATTGAATTTCAGCAAAGCTGCCAGTACCAGCGGGAACAGCAGGTAAAAATGTTCTTCCACACAAAGGGACCAGACATGCGAGAAGGTGCCCAAATTTTTAATATCAAAACCAAAGTTCTGTGTAAAGGTGAGGAACTTCCAGAGCGGGGGCAGGGCTTCCCTTTCATGAAAGGAAGGAAAGAGGAAGTAGATAGCCAGTACCACCAGGTAGGCGGGAATGATCCGGAAGAAGCGCTTTATAAAAAATTCAGGGAGAGAAATACTTTTTCCGGCGGCCATGTTTATGAAAAGCGGGTAGGATATGAGGTATCCGCTTAAAACAAAGAACAGGTCAACGCCCGTCCATCCGAAGCTCATTATTTCATCCAGCCAATGCGGATGCTGGAACATGCGGTAGTGGTAAAACAACACCATCAGTATTGCCAGCGACCGGAGATGATCCAGCCCGGAGAGCTTTTTCATCGTGATACCTGTGTTTGTCATAAGAAAATGCCTGTCTGTTAGGACTGGTAAAATAGTGTGTTTATGAGAGAAGTGCAATGGGGGGAGGGGA
>NZ_DATMTE010000893.1:0-10306 GCF_035564935.1 Chitinophaga sp.
TATCGCAGTAGCTGCCACCGCAGTGAGCGTAGCGGTAATGATCCTGGCAACAGCGCTGGTAAACGGTTTTCAGCAGGTGATCCAGGAAAAGATCTTCAGCTTCTGGGGGCATATCCATATCAATGAATACCAGCCGAACGCAGGCCCCCTTACGGAAGAAATCCCTTTCTACAGCCGCCAAACCCTGCTGGACAGCTTAAAAAAAGTACCCGGCATTAAATCTATCAGTAACTACGCTACCAAATCTGCCATTATAAAATCAGAAAAGGAAATAGACGGGATCATTTTTAAAGGAATTGATAAAGGGTACGACTGGCCCCAGCTGAAACGCTTCCTCCAGGCCGGCAACCTGCTACAGTTCAATGATAGCTCCTACGCCCCGGAAATTATGATCTCGGAATATATGGCCAGGGAACTGCAACTGAAAGTAAATGATAAGGCCATCATCTATTTTATCCAGGGAGGCGGACTCCCACCACGCGCGCGTAAACTAACGGTAACGGGCATATTTAAAACCGGTATCGAGGAATATGATAAAACTTACGTGATCGGCGATCTTAACCTGGTGCGCAAACTGAACGACTGGGACCCCAGCCAGGTAGGCGGCTATGAACTATCTATCAACAACTACCGCAATATGGATTCCCTGGCCAGGTATATGGATAACAACGCATTGCCCGACCAGCTGTTTACCCGCACCATCCGGGATATTTATCCCAACATCTTCGACTGGCTGCAGCTGCAAAACCAGAACGAACTGATCATCATCGTTATCATGACCATCGTTGCCATCATTAATATGATCACGGCTATTCTTATCCTCATCCTGGAACGCACCAACATGATAGGTATTGCCAAAGCGCTGGGTATGCGCAACTGGGATATCCAGAAAATATTTGTATACCAGGCAGCCTATATTGTTATACTGGGAATATTGATCGGCGACTTCTTCGGGCTGGGCATTGCTTTTCTTCAGCAGGCCACCGGGATCTTCAAACTGCCGGAGGAATCCTATTACATGTCGGTGGCAGCCGTATCCCTGCATTGGATCGATATTGTGCTGATCAACATAGGCACCTTCCTGATCTGTATACTCATACTGCAGGTACCAGCCAGGATCATCCGGCGCATCACACCGGTAAAAGCTATCCAGTTCAAATAGTTATTTCTTCCGGGTACTTTTCACATAATCACGCAGGTAACTACATTGGTTATACGCCTGCTGATAAAACTTCGTTTGCCCGTAACTGCCTGCCAGCAATGGGAAATAACGGTTATTGATCGACGCGTGAATATACTGGTTACGGTCTTCCCTTCCGGCAGCACGCTTCTGGGAACAACGGGCAGCCATAAACGCACAACGGGCCTTGAACTCTTTATCTGTACTGGCCTGCGCTGCCTTTGCATAATAGCTTTCGGCCGCATAACATCCGAAATACTGCTTTTCAAAAGCGTCTTTGTCGCAGTCCGGCGAATACCATAAAGTACTCGGACGGTAATCTTTTACGAAGTACCACGTTCTGCCATAATAGGAAATGCTGAATAACGCAGTGGCATAATCGTAATATACTTTTGCCGGCACCGGCGCCGTCTTCATCTTTTCCTGCAACTGCAACATGCGCTCACAAAACTGCAGTTGCGTAATTTCTTTCGTGTACGACGCTACAGCGGTATCTTCCCCGAAATCCTGCAGCTGCTCATGAAACACCTGGAAGGAAACCGCCAGTGCACCAGGCCCCGCTTTCTTAAACCAGTTGCGCGCATTACCGAAATCGTGGATCCGCACATAACTCACTCCTATAGCCTGATCCAGGTTAATACCTTTGGGAAAAAATCCTGCCAGGTAAGATTCATACGGTGTTTTACCCGGTTGATGCAGGAACTCCTTCAGGCGGATCAGCGTTGCGGGGTTCATGTCGTTATTGATCTGGTCCAGGGAAGTTTCGCCGGAAACAAAATAATCGTTCATCTTCAGCGAATCACAGCGCCCCCTGATCAGCGACTCCTTCACCAGCTCTCCCTGCCGGTGATAACGCGGCGCAAGGATGGCAAACAACAGGTTACGGTAAATCTTGCCAAACGCGAAGCGCTTATCGTCACTGCCATCCCAGGCCCTGTCCCAGTAATTTCCGATGCCGGCAGTTTTTGTATCAAACCATTTCAGGGAAGGCAGCAGCTTTGCTTCAAATGCGCTGTCAATCGTTTTTTGCTGGTTGATGTTTACCAGCAGGTTTACAATCTCCCACTGGTCTTTTATTTCAGGATCTTTGGTACGTACTGCCGCCAGCTGCTGTGCAGCTGCCGGGTAATCTTTACGGATATAAGAAAGGTAGGCAGATGAAACCCTCCACAGGTCCGGGTCTTTTAATTTGCCTTTCTGAACCAGGTCATCTGTCACCATTTGTAACTCATTTAACTTTGCCAGCATCCTGGTCTTTTCTCCGGGCGATTCATCCCTGATACCCACCATGTCTGTTTGTCCTTCTCCCAGCAGGGGGCTGAAGTAAGCATCTTCCAGTTTATTAATTTCTCTTCCCAATAATATATTCAATGCCGGAGATGCCGGGTCAAGTGCATACACCCGCCGGATGGCTGCTACATCCGGCTCCGCATTGGTAAAGCCATAAATAGCGGCTACCATTGCCTTTTCGCGGCTATCCTTACACAACGGGTATACCTGTTCCATGCTGGTATTGGTCCACATTAAACTGGTAAAACAGGAGAGCCGCAACGACGGCGCTTTTTCAAACACGCGGGAAAACAGGTAGGCACTCTGCACAGAATCTTCCAGGTGGTATAAGCCGCCTGCTTTCAACGCCAGCGCCTTATAATATACCAGGGACGACTTCTCCTTTCCGCCAAACAGCTGGTCAAAAGAAGTCACTGCTTCACGGTACTGCGCACTGTAATGCTGCAGTCTTATCAGCTGGAAACTATAACGGTCGCGGATCTCTTTATCCTTTACTTTATCGCGCAATTCCATCCCTTCTGTATACAAAGCCGCCATTTGGGCATTATTACGTTTCGGGGCCGACCATTGATCCTCCCTGGTCACAGCCGGCTCGCACGATTTGGCAAATAACAGGTAACGCGCCGCTTCCCGGTTCTTTTCCTTTCCAAGGAACTGCGCAAATGTATTCTGCTTCACACTGTCCGGTAAGGCAGCACTACCTTCCGCAATGGCAGATAACTGCTCTTTTGGATAGGTATAGATACATTCACGTATATCCTTCCCCGTTACTCCTTTGCCGGCATAGTCCTGCCAGTCGGCCACATTGGCCGTTTCCTCAGAGGGTGTGGGATCTCCAAAAAAATTAGTAAGGGCAGTGTAATAAAACGGCTCATAGCCGCTGCCTTTGGTATATGGGCTGAAAAAAGAAACATAATAATCATACGGATCCGGTGTTGGTCCGCAGGATAAAGTGTAAATCACATTACCAAAGAAAACAGCACAAAAACTAATTAAAAAAACGACAAACTTTTTGTAGTTCATTCAGGGAATATTTTTTCAGGGTTGTTGAATCAAGATGATAAAATATAATAACCGGGTCCGGCGTCCGCAATTGTTTTGCCACCATTTTTGCCGCCGCTTCTAATGCAGCCTGGTCAATGGTTTCACGCCGTATAACATTTCCTTCTTTTAAGGGATATCCGTTCAGCAGGGTATCTTTCCGCACGGTATACAACTGTTTTTCATCCACTGCAAAGATAGTGGTATCCTGCAATTCCTCCGTGCCGATATTTCTTAAAATACCGGTATAGGCAGTGCCGTTACGGAATAAAACGCTCCAGCTGAATAAGGGCAATGCAATGTCTAAAGGCAATGGATATCCTGCCACCCGGTTTTCTCCCAGGTAGGACTCCATAGCATCTAAATCCAGGATGGAATTATGTGATCCCGGTTTACGCAGATCGCCCATGTTATAGCACATCAGCAATCCCCTGTCTACCGGGGGCACGCCGGTACGTACTTTATATTTCACCTGGTACATGCGGATGGTGGCCGATACACGGCGATGACGGAAAAAAGGTGTTTGCCGGATCTGTTTTATAAAAGAGAAATAGGCATCCCTGGAAGTCTGTGTCCAGTCGCAATCCAGCTGGATCTCCTTTATACTGTTTGCCGGCAGGGAATCGCACAGTTGTTCTATCAGCCGGGCCACATTCACGGCCAGCCCCGGGTCGGGATGCGCCCATATTTCATTCATCAGGAATACTACCGGTACTATTTCCACACCGGCAGGGAAAGCGGCTTTTTGATGGAACACCGCTACTGGTCCAGGCGCCTGTGTGGCTTCGTTAATAGCCACATCAAACAGTTTTACGTACAATCGCCTGGCAGGCAGGTCCTGCATATATTTCAGCTCGGCGCTGTTACCCGTCCAGGTTTGCTTCCAGTAATAAAATGCCGGCGTTATGTTACGTTTCGCAGCGTGATTACAGGAAAACAATAGTATGATGATAAGCAGTATCCTGGGGTTCATGAGTGGTTAAATAAGCAGGCGGCCGCAAATAATCCCCGCAGCTACCGCGGCATTCAATGATTCGGCGCCACCGATCCGGGGAATGGTGATCCGGTGGGTAGCCATAGCGGTAACATCTTCCGTTAATCCTCTTCCTTCATTACCGATCAGGATAATCCCTTCTTTAATAGCGGGAAACTCCGCAATATTCTTTCCATGAAGCGTAGCAGCATAAGAAGGCAGCTTTGTTTGCTGCAACAACTCCGGGATACCGTATTCGGCTATACGAACCCTTATCATACTGCCCATGGTAGCCTGTATGGTTTTAGGATTATATACATCCACACAATCGGGCGAGCAAATGATCTGCGGAATCCCGAACCAGTCGGCAATACGGATAAGCGTACCCATATTACCCGGGTCCTGGATGGCTTCCAGCGCCAAAGCCACTGTTCCCGGGGCAGGCAGCGGGTTCACCAGTGCCGGCATATCCAGTAAAGCCATCGCCCGGTTGGGCGTAGTAAGCGACGACAATTGTTTGAGCACAGCTGCATCCACTTCAGTTACAGTCCCTCCCGGCATACGGCTGGTCAGGGAGCCATGCTGCTCCAGCCAGTCGGCCGTTGCAAATACTCCTTTCACCGGCATGCCCGCCTGTAGCAGCTCCTGTACAATCTTATCACCCTCTGCCACATACTGGCTGGATTTTTGCCTGTTTTTTTTGTGCTGTAATGATTGAATATATTTAATTTGCGCCTTTGACAACATGGGATCAAACCTACACGATTTCTTTTAATCAGCCAAGAAGAGGCATGGTTACCCGTTTGTCAGCATTGACCTTAAAAAAATTTAACAACGTTTTTGCCCGTGATGCAGCTGCTTCCCAATTCAAAAATCTTACTGCTGAAACAATTGCTGCTATGGGCGGTAGTACTCACGTTGGCGGCCTGCTCCAACACCAAATATCTCCAGAAAGATCAAACCTTATACACCAGCGCCAAAGTAGAAGTAAACGGGGAAATCCTCAATTCCGAAAAACAGGACCTGCGTAGTTCCCTTTCTTCCAAATCGCTGATGACGCAACAGCCCAATAAAAAGCTGCTCAACAGCCGTATCAAAGTATGGCTCTATAACCAGAAATACAACGAAAAGAAATCCAACTGGTTCTGGAACCTCGTACTCGCTAAAAGGAACCTGGAAGAACCGGTGGTCTATGACTCTACCAAATCCAAAGAATCGGTAGATCGTATGACCAGCTACCTCCACAACCAGGGCTTCTTTTATGCCAGTGTGAACTATGAGGAGAAAACTTCGCACCATAAAACCAGCGTTACCTACGGGGTGAATACAGGAAAAAACTTCGTAATAGATAAGATCATCTACAACGTACCCGATTCTGCCATCCTCCACATTGTAAAAGCAAATGAAGGACTATCGCTGATCCGGAAAGGCGTTACCTTTAAATCGGCCACACTGGGCAGCGAAAGGGAAAGGCTCACCCGCCTCATCAAAGATGCCGGGTACTACAAGTTTAACCGCGATGCCATAGAATTTAGTGTAGATACGCTTAACAAAGCCCTGTTCCGCAACACGCTCAATCCTTTCGAAGGATTTGTAAATATCTTCAATGAAAATAAAAGAAGAGATAAACTGACCATGGACGTGGAGATCCAAATCAAAAACCCGGAAGACAGCGCCGATACCTGGCAAAAGTACCATATCGGTAAGATCTACGCCTATCCCGACTTCTCCCTCAATGGCAATCCAAACGACAGCACCCTGAAACAGGACGAACGCAAGTTTATTACCATCCGCGCCCACCAGGAAATGCTGAAACCAAAAATTCTTTCCAGGTCTATCCTCCTGCGGCCGGGAGAAACCTATTCTATTCAGCAATACAACAATACCGTCAATAAACTGTACGATATCGGTGTATGGCAGTTCGTAACCCTACAGTACAAAGAGCCGAAAGACTCTTTAAATACCCTCGATGCCTATGTGTTCCTTACGCCCCGGCGCAAACAGGAACTGGGGCTGAGCTTCGAGTTAAGTAACAGTTCCGACTATACGCTGGGATCAGGTATTACGCTGAACTACCGGCATATTAACCTGAATAAAACCGCCACCCAGCTGGGCATGGCGCTGAGTACCGGTATTGAACTGGTACGCCAGGAATCCGGGTGGGAATTGCAGTCCAAACAGTTTGGCGGCGAGGTAAGTCTTACCTGGCCCCGGTTTGCGCTGCCATTCAATTTTAAACAAAGCAACCGCTCCAACGTAAAAACAAGATTAACGCTGGGCGCCAACTATCTTTCCCGCGTGGAAAAATTTGACGTTACCAGTTTGAACTTATCCTATGGGTACGACTGGAACGAAACGCTTTACAAACGCTGGATCGTTAGGCCATTTACCCTCAACTATGTGGGCGTAAGCCTGGACCCTACTTTCCGCGACAGCGTGGTAAATACTAACCCGTACCTGAAGCGCAGCTTTGAACCGGCGCTTATCGGCGGGGAAAATATTTCGTTTATTTTCAGCAACCAGGACCTGCTGCACCAGCGCCACTACAGCTACTTCAGGGTGAACGTGGAAGAATCGGGACTCTGGCTCAGCGGCATCAACAGCCTCATGAACGGCGTCAGCGGCAAAAAAACCAACCTGGAAACACTGACCAATGTAAATATTTCGAATTTCGTGAAGATAGAAGCAGACTACCGTCACTTCTGGAAACTGGGACTGCATAGCGGGCTTGCCACCAGGGCTTATGCCGGCGTGGGTATCCCGTACAGCTATTCACAGGTACTGCCGTATGTACGGCAGTTCACTTCCGGTGGCCCCAACAGCATCCGTGCATGGCGTTTGCGTACACTGGGGCCCGGCTCCTACAAAGATTCCTCCGCTACCGCACAGGCATTCCCCGATCAAACCGGCGATATGAAACTGGAAGGCAACATCGAATACCGCTTCGATCTGCTGAGAATGTTTGGGGGTACTGTAAACCTGAAAGGCGCCACCTTCCTGGATTTGGGTAATATCTGGATGATCCGCAAAGATTCTACCAGGCCCGGTTCCGAATTTCGGTTCGATCAGCTGTACCACGACCTGGCAATGGGCACGGGCGCGGGGCTGCGACTGGATTTCTCTTTCTTCCTCATCCGCCTGGATTGGGGTATCCCGCTGAAAGTGCCTTACTTCACCGGGAATAAAAACGGCTGGTATGTAGGTGAGTGGGATTTGAAAGACAGCCGCTGGCGTCGTGAAAATATTATCTGGAACATTGCTATTGGTTATCCGTTTTAGGAACGGAATTAGCGGCAATGAAATCTTCCATATCAGTGGCATTCTCCAAACTGAAATTACCGATACGGGTTCTGCAAAGGCTGCTCAGGTAAGCGCCACAGCCTAACTGTGCGCCATAATCGTTTGCCAGCGAGCGTATATACGTACCCGTGCTGCATACCACCCTGAAATGTACTTCCGGCAGCGCTATTTTAGTGATCTCAAATGCAGTAATAGTTAATTTCCGTGGCTCCACTTTTACATCCACGCCTTTCCTTGCTAACAGGTAAATAGGTTTACCGTTCTGTTTAATAGCAGAATGAATGGGAGGCAGCTGCATAATTTCTCCTATGAAAGGTTGGGTGGCAGCCACTATAGCGGCTTCATCAAGGTGACTGGTATCTTTAAAATTTTCCGGCTCAGACTCCTTATCAAATGTAGGCGTAGTAGCACCCAATGTAAAAGTGCCGGTGTATTCCTTCTCCTGTGCCTGGTATTCGTTGATCTTTTTGGTCATTTTCCCGGTACAGCAAATGAGCAGCCCGGTAGCTAACGGATCCAGCGTGCCGGCATGGCCTATTTTAGCTTTGGTGATATTTCTTATTTTACGTACTACATCAAAGGAAGTCCACGTTAAAGGCTTATTGATCAATATCACGGCTCCTTCCTGGTAATTGGTCTTTTCGTTCGTTTGCATGCCGCAAAGATAGCTATTAGCAGGCAGCCCGCAGCATATAGCCGGCAATTATAGGATTTATTTAAGACCACGAAAAGCAGAAAGCTAAGCGCTTTTTATTAAATTCACGCAATTTTAAATACATGGCTTTACAACATCATTTAGACGCAACACTACGGCACAAGCAACAGGTGGATAATTCGCGCGACTACGTGCTGCCATTCATACAGCAGGAATTTCCGCAACTGGAAGGTCTGCGCGTGATGGAGGTAGGATGCGGGGAAGGCGGCGTATTAACTCCCCTGCTGGAAAAAGGATGCAACTGCGTAGGCGTGGATCTTGCTCCCGACCGTATTGAGCTGGCTAAAACTTTCCTGCAGGAATACCTCGACAACGGACAATTAAAACTGATCGCTAAAAATATTTATGACCTGGATTTCCTGGGAGAATTTCAGAACTCTTTTGATGTTATTATTTTGAAAGATGCCATTGAACACATTCCTGACCAGGAAAAGATCATTGGTCATCTCAAACAGTTGCTGAGTCCCCGCGGGCAGGTGTACTTCGGCTTTCCACCCTGGTATATGCCCCATGGAGGCCATCAGCAGATCTGCAAGAACAAATTCCTCAGCATGGTGCCTTACATTCATTTACTTCCCCGCCCCCTCTACAAAGGCGTATTACGCATGTTCGGAGAAGGCGACGATGTGGTGGTGGACCTGATGGATGTAAAATCCACCGGCATTTCCATTGAGCGTTTTGAACGCATTGTAAAACGCCAGCAATACAAAATTACACAACGCAGGTTCTACCTGATCAATCCAATCTATAAATACAAATTCGGTGTTAACGCACGTGTGCAATGGAAACCGGTTGCCGCCATTCCTTTCTTCAGGAACTTCGTTACTACGTGCGTATACTACATGATAAAGCCTGTTTAACGCCTTCGGCGTTAAAATTGTCTTGGAGCAGGATTACGCTGATTATAATGATTAGCTGGATTTTACTTTTTGGGATTTTATAAAAGACTAAGGGAGATAGAAGCGGATATATTCGCTCTTATCTCCCTTAATTATTTCATCATTATTCATCATAAAATCATAACAAAATCAAATCCTGAAAATCATGATTAATCAGTTTAATCCTGCTCCAAGACAATTTCATCGCCGAAGGCGATCCCTTACGCTGCATTCCATATTTCCCAGGATGCTTCCGCCTGTAATATCAGCATTTCGTGCCCGTTTTTGATAGCAGCGCCCTGCGCAGCCCCACGTTGCAGGAAGGCGGTTTCCGCCGGGTTGTACACCAGGTCGTATAGCAGGTGCCTGGAAGTGAGGTACTGGTAAGGGATTTCAGGGAACGTATCTGTTTTGGGATACATACCCAGGGGCGTTGTATTCACAATCACTGTATGGTTTTCCATTACCTGTTGGGTAAGCGATTCGTAAGACACAGCGCCATTCACCGGTTGCCGGCTCACTACGGTGTAGGTAATGCCCAGTTGTTCCAATGCATACATAATGGCTTTGGCGGCGCCGCCGGTGCCCAGCACCAGGGCATGCTGATGATGTGGTTGCAGCAGTGGCTGCAATGATCTGGTGAACCCTGTTACATCGGTATTATAACCTGTTTTCTTCCCGTTCTTAAAATGAATGCAGTTCACTGCACCTATTTTTGCGGCGGCATCACTGAGCTCATCCAGGAAGGGGATCACCACTTCCTTGTAGGGAATGGTAACGTTCAATCCATGCAGCTGCGGATGCTGTTCCAGCAAAGCAGTGAATTGAGAGATGCCCGGGATCGGGAAATTATCATACACACAACCTGAAATATTTTCCTTCTCAAACTTCTCTTTAAAAAACCCTTTGGAGAAAGAATGACTGAGCGG
>NZ_DATMTE010000894.1:0-3996 GCF_035564935.1 Chitinophaga sp.
TACGAAAATGCACGAAAAAAGGCAGAAACGGTCATCAACGCTAAAAAATACAGCCTATATCCTGATTATGGGAAGATGTTTACCGATCAGAGTGCCAATAACAATTCCGAGAGCCTCTTTGCCTTACAGTGGGTAGCATCAGGGGGATATGGTGTCGGCAATCCCATCCAGGCCTATGTTGGTCCCGAGCCATTATTGAAAGAAACCACCGGAGCCGGCTGGTCGGCTATTATCCCGTCAATCGATCTATTGGACAGCTATGAAGTGGGCGACAAACGCAAAGGCTGGTCCATTATGGAGCAGGGATTTCATCGGGATGACTGGAAAAATTCAGCCTTTCCGAACGGCTTTACCTACGATACCACATGGATGAGCTCCAATGACAATGCACGGAAGATAAAAACAGGTACCCGTTCCAACGCCCTGAAATACGTGGTCGGGCCGGGCGGAGGCGGTCAGGATGTCAATGGTACCTCCACGAGCATCTGTACCTACATCTTGCGCTATGCCGATGTATTACTGATCTATGCGGAGGCCGTATTGGCTGATCAGGCCCGGAGCACGGATGCCAAAGCACTGGCTGCTGTCAACGAAATAAGACACCGTGCCGGACTGGGCACCTCACGCGACCTGACGGTATTAACCCCAGCGAATATATTACATGAGCGACGGGTAGAATTTGCATTTGAGGGAGATTATTGGTTTGACATTCAACGCCAAGGATTTACGAAAGCCAAACAGCTGGTCGAAGCGCAGGAAAGAGGCACCTATAGTGCAGCGGGCAAGCCATTGGTGGATCATCTCAGTGTTACGCTCAGCAGTGAAAGCAAGTTATATCTTCCGATCCCGACAACAGAGGTGGTCAACAATCCAGAGCTGGCCAAACCCGCTGTTCCTTATAAACCTTAATATTATGAAAAAACTTATGAAGACCTTATATCACTACGTCTGCATCCTCGTAATAGCATGCTTTGCATTTGTTTCCTGTAAAAAAGACGATAAGCTGTCACCCTCAGGAAATCCCCAAGCTGATCCATTGGAAGTGACATCCGGTCCTCCGGGTACGGTAATCGTACTGACCGGCCAGGGGCTTGCGGGTATGAAATCCATTGTTTTTGAAACGGGAAATGTTCCTGCCGGCTTCAATCCAGCTTTTAACAATGACCATGCGCTGGTATTCCGTGTACCGGACACAGCGGCAGCAGGGCAGCAGGACATCATCCTGACCAATATGCTAGACAAGCAATTACGGGTTCCCTTCAATGTCACACCGTTACCTTCCGTTGCCACAGTTTCAGACTACAACTTTACCCCTGCGGTCACCCAGCTTAGCCTGAGCGGCAACTATTTAAATGATGTAACGGAGGTGACGCTGACCAGTACAGGTGCCAAGGCCACCATCGTGAGCAAAAGTCAACGTCAGCTGGTGGTGACGCTACCGCAGACAGAAGTCAGCAGAACAAAGCTCGATATCAAAAGCGAAGCTGGAGAAATTACGACAACGCAGGAATTTGTCAACGTTAATCAGGCTTTCAGACTCTTTACGGATACCTATCAAAATGGTTTTGAAGGCTGGGGCTGGGGAGCTGTAACAATTAGCACGACAACGTTCAAGTTGGGAAATGCAGCTTCAAAAATGGTTTACGGCAAAGGAGGCTGGTCAGCCAATGGCATGGCCAACTGGGGCGAGGGCATGGCCAAGAATGCCGACTTAAAATTTCTTTCCTTCTGGATTAAAGGCGGTTCGCAGGACTATACGCTCTATCTTACCAGCGACGGGCGCGCTGCGGGTTTTGGAAATTCCGATAGATCCACCCCCATCCACGTGCCGGCAGGCGTATGGACCTATGTTCGCCTGGATCTCGCGGATATCGGTCTCTGGAGCAAGGGCAATGCCTTCAAACAGCTCGGTCTATGGATCGAGGGACCCGATGCACAGGATGAAACGTTCTATTTAGACGACGTTATTTTCTTTAAGTAGCAGGTCAAAATCATTATTGCTGCGGCATTTGGCCCCGGTCAAATGCCGCTCAGTAAAAATCGTCGATTATTCGGCGAGCTAGCACCCCTTACAAATGATGAAGCATATAAAAATTTTTACGGTAGCAGTGATCCTATGCCTGCTCCATCAAAGCGGGATTTCCCAGACCGCAGTACAAAGGCATGGTAGCCTCCGTATAAAACAGGGAAAAATAGTAGACCAGCATGACAAGATCGTCCAATTGCGAGGCATCAGTTTTTCCTGGAGTATATGGGGCGGCAAAAAGTACTATACCCCAGCAGTCGTTGACCGGCTGGTCGACGATTTTAATGTCAACTTGATCCGTGTTGCACTGGCCGTGGAACCGGACGGTGGCTATCTGCAATCCCCCGAAGAGCAATTTACACTGATCAAGAACGTTGTCGATCGGGCATTGCAGCGGGGCATCTATATCCTGATAGACTGGCACGATCATCATGCGGACCGCAATATCAATCAGGCCAAAGCTTTCTTTACCCGGATGGCAGAGCAGTACCCGGATCATCCACAGCTTATTTATGAGATCTGGAATGAGCCCGAAAGAACGACCTGGCAAGTGGTCAAGTCCTATGCTGAGGAGCTGATCCATACGATCCGCAAGGATGCCAAAAACAATATTATTGTCGTCGGATCTCCGCATTGGGATCAAGATGTGGATAGTGTGGCCAATGATCGGATTCAGGGCTTTAATAACATTGCGTATTCTTTTCATTTCTATGCGAGCGATCCGAATCATCAGGAGCAGCTGAGAGACCGTGCTCAGAAAGCAATCGGGCAACAATTGCCTTTGTTCGTTACCGAATGGGGCGTAGGAGAAGCCGATGGCAATGGTCAGTTTGATCTGAAAAAGACGAAGGTCTGGCTCGACTGGATGGAACACAACCAACTCAGCTGGGCAAACTGGAATCTGACGGATAAGGACGAAACAACCGCTTTGCTTAAACCGATGGCTCCCCCGCATGGCCGTTGGAAAAAACAGCATCTTACCCCGGCGGGGCAATACATCAAGGCGCAATTGAAAACACTTAACCCCTAAAACATGAGAATCTTCTTATTTTTTAATTTACTCATGCTGGGGCTGCAGAGCTGGGGACAGCAGCAACTGATTGATAAAGATGCAACGCTACAAACACAGGCGCTGTATAAAAACCTTAAAAGATGGGCTGGCAGTCAAGTATTGTTCGGCCAGCAGGACGCTACAGCGTACGGACATGGATGGCAGGGAGATAGAGACCGATCGGACGTAAAATCCGTCACCGGTTCGCATCCAGCTGTCATCGGCTTCGACTTTATGGGTTTTTCAGGTCAATCTCCCAAAGCCATTTCCGAAAATCAGCAGCTGCTCCTGCAACAGGTCACCGATACATACAACCGTGGTGGCATTACGACCATTTGCTGGCATTTGAACAATCCGGTTTCCAATGATGGTTTTTACTGGAACGACTCCACATCCATAGCGGCGATGGCCGCCATAAAACCAGGTGGCACACATCACCGGCACTATAAAAAACTGCTGAAATCCATAGCGTCATTTGCACATCGTGCCAAGGGACAGGACGGAGTAGCAATACCTATTATTTTTCGTCCTTTCCACGAATTTGACGGAGACTGGTTCTGGTGGGGAAAAAAATATACCTCGCGCGAAGATTTTATGGCCGTCTGGCGATTTACGGTAAGTTATCTCCGGGATCAATTGAAGGTACATAACTTTATTTATGCCTTTTCGCCCGACTGTCAATTTAACTCCGAGCAGGAATTTTTGGAACGTTATCCAGGCAATGACTGGGTAGATATCGTTGGAATGGATAATTACGCAGATTTTGGCCGCGATGGGCATTATGATCTACCGGCAGCAATCCATAAACTCAAAATCTTAAGTTCCTTTGCGGAAAAGAACGGTAAAATTTCCGCATTAACGGAAACAGGTCTGGAATCCATTCCCAATCCGCAATGGTGGAACGATGTATTGCTGAAAG
>NZ_DATMTE010000895.1:0-3832 GCF_035564935.1 Chitinophaga sp.
GTAAATGATTTCCTGCGTAAGATCCTGCTGGTCATCTTCAGCATCCATATACATCCTGGAAATCTTATGGATAATTCCTTTGTGAGCTTCTACCAGTTCAAGAAATTCTTTTTCCTTGTTTTTCAAACGGTGACAGCTTTAATTCAAAATAGGTTTAACAGTATATCCTTTCTCTCTCAATAATTTAATCAGTCCTATAGGGCCTCCCAGGTGTGCCCCACCTACTGCAAAGAAGGTGCTTCTCTTTTTCATCATACCGGGTATTTTTTCTGCCCAGTTCTTATTCCTCACCTCCAGCATCCAGTGAATGGCATTTTCATCCATTTGATCCGGGGCGGTAAGGAGCGCGTACATATCGTTAAGATCTTCTGCTTTATAGGCGGCCACCAGTTTATCAGTGTTTGTGCTGCTGCTGTCGAAAGCTTTTACCTGGTCTACTACCTGCTTATCAGTATACGATTTCAACAGGTATCCCACTTGTTCTTCCAGTCCTTCCAGGTAACCGATATTCTTTTTCTCTGCCTGTGTCATTTCTATGAAAGTAGTTTCATAAGACTTCAGCTCCTTACATGGAAATGATTTCATAGCCAGTAATGAGATCGCCGCCACCAGTTGATAGTTTTCGAACGGCGCCAATGGCACACCGCATTTTACTTTCAGTATGGAATCTACCATATGGTAATCTGCAGCGGATAACCTTTTACTTAAGGGTATATCGGTGGCCATTGCTTTAGCCATTATCGTATTAATGTTGGGGTCGAGGATATTAGCTTCAATCACCAGCTGCTCCGACTGGTGTAACGCCTGCTTTGTTTTCTCCGTTATTTTAAAATCATTCTCGCAGATCATATGAATGGTACCATATAAATAAGAAGGCTTAGCCAGCCCATTGCCACTTATTTCCCACAATAACGATTTACCCTGTGCAGATGCTTTACCGGCAAATAAGCCGGCGATTACCAAAGTAGCTGCTGTAATATTTCTGAAGATGTTTTTCATGTGCTTTTAATTTTCTTTTCAGATTAGTAGGCCATGGGATCATTTCGTTACAAAATATTTCAACTTTTTTAAAAAACTTCTCCATCTCTCCACCGGTAAAGAAAAAAGCCTGCTTTTTCTGCAGGCTTTCACGTATAAAAAAGAAGTTCCGCTAATCGGATGGCAACTCAGATCGCCGGGTAACGAGGTGACTTAGGTTGTGTTGAATCATTTTTTCCAGCAGGTCGTAGCCTGCGTTGGGCCGGGAATGGGCATATTCCCTTTCCAGTTTGGTGATAGGAGCCAGCCAGTAAAGGTTTACTTTATCACCATATACCTCTGGCAGTTCTATGGAAGGACCATTATATAAAGCCGACGATACCACTACGCTTTCGAAAGGCGCCGGCAGTTCATCCGAGCTTACCGTGTGTCCTTCGCCCAGCCAGGTGATCTGTTTCCAGGGCCGGTCTGCCATACCGGACATCAGGCCGGCCATTGCCATGATCTCTTTATCTGTAAAGTCTTTTTTGCTTACTGCCATTGCCAGTTCCATACGGCGGAACCCCGGGGAGCGGTCGCTGTACAGCAGTTCCACCCAGGGCATCGGGCGGATGCTTATTCCCAGGGTAAGGAAGTACACCACATCGTCTTTTTCGAATTTACCCAGCGCCATGGGAGGCCATTGTCCACCATCGATGGCATAATACTGCTGGATGGGTCCAAACACTGCCTCATAGGCTTTTATGTATTGGTCCTGCAAAATGCTCCAGGTTTGGCTGGTTTCGTCTTCCCAGTCTTTCCAGAAAGCAACAGCCTGGTCTACCCGCTCATACATGGCGTTGGCCCCACGTTTACCGAGTGGCATCAGCCGGTCGTTTTCGCCGGCGCCGGTACAATCCGCTGCATAAGCTACCGCATGTTCGTCGTTATAAAGGCTCCAGCCGGGTATTACACCCAGTATTTCATTGTCGTATAATACCGCTGCTCCATCTCCCTCTTCCATCCATACAATAGTGATCCGTTCTTTTTCCAGCGGTTCACTGCCCTGGGGATGCCTGCAGTAGGCTGCTTCAAGCATGGGCGCCATCCCTTCTTTCATAGCGGCCACATCTTTCTTTTCCGGCGCCGGGCGAAGGTTCCGCAACCAGCACGGGCGCGGGGAATACTTAGTGGTCAATAGTTCCGAAGGATACAGGTAAAAATAAGCCACCCTGTCGTCCTGTTCCACTACGGCATATAAAGTTCCCCTGTTATTAGGCTGATCTATCAACATTACCGGCTCAGACATAAGTACATTTTTTTAGCCTGCAAAATACGGCATTCTGAAGCATCACTATAATTCCTGCTCTATTTGCTGTATTTTGTCTGGTATACAATTAATTTTTTATGAAGATATATTCCACTTTGCTAATGGCGCTCCTGGTACTTTGTTCCGTTACCCTCACGGCCAAAGAAAGACAATTTTACCAGATCAAGATCTACCATCTGAAAACCCAGGACCAGGTAACACTGGTAGATAATTACCTGGAAAAAGCATTTCTTCCGGCGCTGCACCAGGCGGGTATTAAACAGGCCGGCGTGTTCAAACCGGTTACACCCGATACGGCCGACCTCCGGATCTATGTGCTGATCCCGTTCGAATCGCTCAATCAATTTGTTAACCTGGATAAAACCCTGGCATCCAACAAATCATTCGGCGTTAACGGGAAAGACTATGCAGATGCCGCATGGAACAACATTCCCTACACCCGTATTGAATCTATCCTGTTACAGGCGTTTCCCGGGATGCCCCTGTTACAGGCGCCGTCTTTAACAGCCCCCAAACAGGAACGGGTATACGAATTACGCAGTTATGAAAGCCCTTCTGAAAACTATCATATCAATAAAGTGAAGATGTTTAATACCGGAGATGAAATCGGCATTTTCCGGAATCTGCACTTTAATGCAGTATTTTATGCCTCTGTTATTTCGGGCTCCCGCATGCCAAACCTGATGTACATGACCACTTTCAATAATAAGGAAGACCGTGATGAGCACTGGAAGGCATTTAGTGCCGACCCCAAATGGAAAGCCCTTTCCGCAATGGAAGAATACAGTCACAATGTATCAAAATCAGACATCCTGTTCCTGCGGCCCACAAATTATTCAGACCTTTAATAAAAGAAGTGTGGCGGGTGTGCTGCTGCACAGCCCGCCGCCATTGATTATGTAAATCATATAGGCATTGATGTTATATACCAGTATGAACATTACCTGCCTGTATATGCTACGCAGCTCCTAAAAGAAGTACCTGGGTTGCGCTTAATAGGTATGGCTCCCGGCAAAACGAGCGTATTATCTTTTGTAAAGATTTCACTACCGAACAGGCAGGAGCACTCAACAAGGAAGGGATTGCGGTAAGATCAGGCCATCACTGCGCACAACCTGTGTTTCGCAGGTTTGGCGTGGAAAGCACTGTGAGGCCGGCGCCGGCGTTTTACAACAGCTGGCAGACATCCTGGTAAATACCCTGTTGAGATTATGGAGGAGCAGGATATAATTTTTTTTTGTAAGAAGAGATGGCCGGCTGTTTGCTTATTTCAAAACTGTTGATCATCTCTTCTTAAAAAAAATTTCATCTCACAGCAAAAAAAACAGCAACCTGGCAATATCCCCAAACAAGCCACAGCACTACATTACATTCGTTTTCATTTTCTTTTAAAAAGTATCGTTCCCCTGAAACATGCGGCTGTGCTCACAAAAAACAACATTTAAATTTTGCGGTTTAAATTATTTACCTACATTTGCACCTCACATTGCGAGGTAGAGCAGAGGTAGCTCGTCGGGCTCATAACCCGAAGGTCAGTGGTTCGAA
>NZ_DATMTE010000896.1:0-2814 GCF_035564935.1 Chitinophaga sp.
GCAGGAGATAAAGTGTATCAGCTGAATGCAGGAGGACTGGTAACGCTTAACAGTGATCAGTTCCCCGACGGTGCATATTTCACTTTCGCCAATGCACAGGCAGCTCCTGCCGGTGTGGCAGCTGGCCTGGAAGTATGGGCCAGGGCAGATAGCGGAATAGTGGGAGGAAACAATGTTACACAATGGAAAGAGCTGAGCCCGTCGCGCCGTGTATGGCCTAAGGTCAACGGAAACGTGGCTGCATGGAGCCCTGCGTCTTTCAACTTCAATCCCGGCATAGGTCTGGCTGGCGGTACCTATTTCTCCCTTCCGGAATTTGCAAATGTGATGACGGCAGGTGAAATATTCTCCGTGCAGGCATCTAATCTTGATAACAATGCAGCCACCCTGCACTATGTTTTTGAGTTTGGCGGAACATATGCCAGCAACCAGGCTTCATATACATGGAGTAATAATAGTCAGTACACCTACTTTGGTTCCGGTACCGCGCGCAGGAACTTTGCCTACCCTGCATCTGTAAATGTGCGTAATGCGCATATGCTGAATATCTGGAGCGCTACCAACGACTGGGCGGCTGGTATCGACGGCAAGGTATTACTCACGGCTAATGCCAATGCAGTAAGCTTCCTTTCGCCTGCAGGCGTCAAGGATTATATAGGAGCTGGTCACAATGCTCCGTTTAATGGCAACATCCCGGAAGTCATCTTATATTCCCGTAAGCTGAGCGCCCTGGAACGCCAGCAGGTACAATCCTATATGGCGCTGCGGTATGGTCTTACACTCGGAATAGATACGCCGGTGGATTACCTGGCCAGCGACGGTACTACCACTATGTGGAAAGCTTCTGCAGGCAGCGGCTTTGCCAAACATATCACCGGTATTGGCCGCGACGACAGGGGCATGCTGTACCAGAAACAATCGGTAAGTGCAGACACTGGCCTGGTGACCATCGCTGCAGGTGCGGCGGTTACTGCTTCCAACAAAGCCAATGCAACGGTTATTACTAACGACCTTTCCTTCTTCACCTTCGGCGATGATGCCGGCGCTACCACTTACCTGACACCTGTTACCGGTATCAGCAATGTGAACAACCGCATGGCCCGCATCTTCAAAGCACAGAAAAATAACTGGGCAGATCAGAATATTACGCTCGAATTGAATGGCGGTAATGCACGCACCTATCTGTTGGTGAGCGCTGATAATACTTTTGGAGCAGGTGATGCGGCCTATGTATTGAATAGCGATGGTGCTGTTACCATTAATAGCAACCTGCTGCCCGATGGGGCCTACTTCACTTTTGCCAGGATGATCACCGGGCCGAATGGAGTAAAAGATGGCATTACTTTCTGGCTGCGTGCAGACGACGGTATGTCCGGTGGCAGCCAGTGGAGCGACTATAGCAATTACGGCAATGATGCATTACAGGGAGTAGTGGGCAGCCAGCCTATTACAGATGCCAAGGCCTTTAACTTCAACTACGGCCTGGTATTCGATGGTACAAACGACTTCCTGGATATGACGACTACACGTATCAATCCTTCAACTGCCACCGTTTTTGCAGTGGCCAGTGGTTCGGGATTTGCCGCAGTAAGAGATCTTATCAGTAGCGGAGGGGTAGGCTCCTCACAGGGAATGGAGTTCCGTCTCATCAACACCGGGCAACTGCAGTACCTTGAGAATGCTGCGTCAGTAATTGGTATAGGGGGCACCGTCACTTACCAGCCCAACAAACCTTATATTTTCAGCGGCACCCAAACCAATAATACGCCTAATGGCATACGTATATTTGGAAACTACACTTTTGATAACCAGGGCACTATTAATTTAACGCCGCTTACCGACAATTTAGTTTCTATAGGTTCCCGCACAATAGGTGGAAGGGCATTTTACTGGATGGGCGGCATGGGAGAAGTGATTGCCTACAACCGTGTATTATCTGATGCAGAGCGTCAGTCAGTTGAATCTTACCTGGGTATTAAATATGGGATTACCATAGGCAACGGCGCCACCGATTATCTGGCCACTGATGGCTCTAAATACTGGACCGCTGATCCAATTTATAAATCACGCATTACCGGTATAGGAAGAGATAATGCTACTAACCTGAATACAAAGCAATCACTCAGCGTAGACACCGGTTTTGTAACCCTCTCCCTGGGTAACAGCATTGCCATTACCAATGAACAGAATACCAATACCATTACCAACGATAAATCTTTCTTTGTTTTTGGAGATAATGGCTTGTCAGCCGCTTCTTATGGAAATATAGTAAGCGGAACAAACGCTACCCGCCGCCTGGCCCGCGTTTGGAAGGTAGATAAAACCAACTGGGCCGATCAATCCATCACCCTGAAAGCAGATGCGCCAGGTACAGAAGTATACCTGCTGATCAGCACGGATCCTACCTTTGCCACTATCAGCCAGGAGCTGCCGCTGAATGCAGATAAAACCATTACCCTCAATTCCAGCCTGATGACCGATGGTGTTTATTTCACCTTCGGCGCAGCCGCGAAATATCCGGGTGGTGTAAGCAGCGGTAAGCTGGTTTGGCTGAGGGCTGATCTGGGCACTTCTGCTAATGCAGACGGCACAGGGATCAGTACCTGGAATGACTATAGCCCTAACGGGAATAATATGACGCAGGTAACAGCGGCCAATCAGCCAATGTATCTCAATAATGCCACCGGCAACCTGAATTTTAACCCGGTAGTTAAGATAAATGGCGGCGCCAATGTAACCGGCGGGATGACTGGCCCCTCTTTATTAAAAACAGGTACCTACACCGGTGAAGCGGCCTTTTATGCAGGCAGTCAG
>NZ_DATMTE010000897.1:0-13033 GCF_035564935.1 Chitinophaga sp.
CTGAAAAAAAGACAATCGCCGAAGGCGATCCCTCCTCCCATTCCTGACTTTCTGACTTTTTTCTTCGAAAAGTTAAATGGATGTTAAAAGGTCAACTTTAGTTACTAATTCAAAAAAAGTCCCTAATTTTGACCTTGAAACTAAAAAAGTCAAAAAGTTAATGCACACAGAAGCTAAAGATGAAATGAGGGATAAGATCCTGGAGGCGGCTCTGAAGCGTTTTACTCATTATGGCGCTTCTAAAACTACAATGAATGAAATAGCAGATGATCTTCACTGCTCCAAGGCGTCATTGTATTACTACTTCCCGGATAAAAAAGCAATGCACATTGCCGTACTGGAAAAAATTGCGGAAGCATATTTCCAGCAAATGGAAAAAGAAGCAATACAGGTGAAATCGGCTGCTAAAGCCTTGTATAATATCATTGATCTCCGGAAAGATTTTATCAGCAAATTTTGCCGGCTCGAAATATTTCAAATATTACAGGATAACTCAGCGCTTTTTCTTGAGGAAAAGAAGAAAGCAAAGCAACGGGAATTTGATATTCACACCACTATTATCAAAGCAGGAATTGCATCAGGGGAGTTTAAAGTAAAGGATCCCGCCCAAACCGCTGAGCTGCTGGTGCTCACCACTATGGGACTGCGCTTTTCAGTACCGGATCATATCCGGGAAGATATGGATCTGGACGAAGAAATGATGGACCAGGTGATAGAAAAACAGAAGCAATTACTCGAAGTTTTCATAAAAGGAATAAAAGCATAAACGGAAATCATGGTTGTGAGAGAAAGGATACTGGAAACAGCGCTGAAAATGTTCAGAACTTACGGTGTGAAAGGAGTAACTATGTTTGATATTGCCCGCGATTGCGGGATCTCCAAAAAAACCGTGTATGAGCATTTTCAGGATAAACAGGCACTGATAGACGAAGGGATGCAGCAATTGCTGACAAACCATATTAACTACTTCCATGAATGTTTGCAAACCACAGCCAATGCTATTGAAGAGCTGGTGCGTAACATGAAGTACGTTACCAATATGGCTAAAACACTGAACCCGGTAATGCTGCATGAAATCCAGAAATACCACCCGGATACCTGGCGCAGTATTGAGAGTTTTAAGTCGGACAACATGCTCTGTAACATCAAAAAAAATTTAGAAAGAGGAATGGCGGAAGGCCTATACCGCCAGAACCTTCATATCGATATTGTAGCACGCATGCGCCAGCTGCAGCTGGAGGCAGCTTTCGACCCGGAACAATACCCCGCAGATCACTATGAAATGCACGAGGTAATGGAACAGGTAACCGCCCACTTTATACTGGGCATCGCCACTATCCGGGGACATAAACTGGTAAACCAGTACCTGCAAATAAAAGAAGAAGAATAAAACTACTACGCTAACAGATTTATTTTATGAAGCGATTAAAGTTAACGCTTGTCCTCCTCATGGGGATAGGGGTATATAATGGCTATGCCCAAACGCAGCTAACCTCACAGGAAGCGCTAAAGTTTGCCTTGAACAATAATAAACAATTGGCTAAAACCAAAATGGACGAAGAAATGGGGAAATTCAAAACCCAGGAAGTCCGCTCCCAGGCCCTGCCTCAACTAAACGGTAATGCCTCTTATACAGATAACCTGATGCTGCAGAAATCGCTCATCCCCGGTGCCGTATTTGGTAAGCCGGACAGTTCTATACTGGTTGCTTTCGGGGTAAAGTATAATGCTACGGTAGGCGCAGAACTTAGTCAGCAGATCTTTAACCAGGCAGTATTCACCGGCCTGAAAGCATCTAAGGCAGGAGAAGAATATTATAAGATACAAACAGAACAATCTGTTGAAAATGTGATCTATAATGTATCGCAACTTTATTACCAGCTGCTGGTAACACAGGAAAAGATCCTCACTATCAATAGTAATATCGAAAAGCTTACACAGCTGGTAAGCGCCACCAAATCACAGTTTGATAATGGCCTGGCAAAGAAAATTGACCTCGATCGTATCAAAGTGAACCTCATCAATAATATGACGCAACGCACGCAGTTGCTCAACCAATACGCCACGCAAACCAACAACCTGAAAAAGGTAATGGGTATGCCGCTTCAGTCTACTTTCCTGCTGCCGCCGGCTTCATTGAAAGACATTGAAACCAAAGCCGCCGGCGTGTTACAGTACGATGATATGAACCTTGCGAACAGAACGGAATACAGGTTACTGAAGAAACAGGAGGAGCTGCAATTGTTCCAGAAAAAAGCTTACCAGGCGGAAAATTACCCGTCATTGTCGCTGTTCGGAAGATATTCCTATAACGGGATGAGCCAGCAATGGGCTTTCTCAAAAGATCCTTCCAATTCCACCAGCTGGTTTGGCGCCGCAGCCATAGGCGTATCGCTGAAAGTGCCCATCTTCGATGGTTTTGGCCGCCGCTCCAAAGTAAGCCAGGCCAATGTAACCCTGCGTCAGCTGGGTAAACAACTGGAAGACACCGAGCTTACCCTCAACACAGATTATGAAAATGCCAAGCTGTTGATACGTAGTAATTTATCTACCATCACCACACAAAAGGAAAATATGGACCTCGCCAACGAGGTGTATTATTCCACACAGAATAATTACAAACTCGGCCTGGCTGGTTTAACGGATCTGCTGAATGCAGAAACATCCCTGGCAGATGCGCAAAACAGCTACAACGAAGCCCTGCTGCAATACAAGCTGGCAGAGCTGGAGATAATAAAAAGCAAAGGAAGTTTAAAAGACCTCCTAAACTAAACGTATAAACGAAAATAAGGATAGAACACACAAACTATTTTGCAGATGAAAAAGTTTATAATCTGGGGACTGGTGACAATAGGTGCAGTAGTACTGATCATGTGGAAACTCAACGCCAACAAAAAAGCGAATGAGGCTAAAACAGAATTTGTAAAACAAAGCAATATCGGCGACATCCCGGTGCTGGTACAGAAAGTATCCCGCAATGATTTTTCCCAGGGATTCCTGGCCAACGGTAACTTCGCACCGGTGCGTGAATTGTCGTACCTCGCGGAAACCGCCGGCCGTATTACCAAACTGCTGGTGGATGAAGGCAGCATGGTAAAACAGGGCCAACCCATTGCCTATATTGATGGTCAGCTGCTCAACACCGACCTCGAATCTGCAAAAGCGAATCTCGACCAGCTGAAGGTAGATAAAGAAAGATATGAAAGCGCTTTCAAAACCGGAGGCGTTACCCAGAAACAAATGGATGATGCACGCCTGCAGTATGATATCGCAAAAACGCGCTATGAGGCCGCCAGCCGCCGGGTAAGCGATACTTACGTGAAAGCTCCTATCTCCGGAATCATCAATAAAAAATATATAGAACAGGGCGCTTACCTTTCTGTAGGCAACAAAATGTTCGACATCGTAGATGTATCCAGGCTGAAACTGGCGGTATCTGTACCGGAAGGACAGGTAGTAACACTCAAAAAAGGCCAGAAAGTACAGGTTACTTCCAATGTATTCCCTGAAACACAATACGAAGGTACTATCACCTTTATAGCGGCAAAAGGCGATAACTCCCTCAACTACCCGGTAGAAATGGAAGTGAACAATATTGAAGGCAAAGACCTGAAAGCCGGTATGTACGGCACTGCGCACTTCGTGGATCCGAATGCTACTGAAACAATTTTCATTGCACGTACTGCATTTGTAGGTGGTGTAAACAGTAATACTGTATACGTAATGGAAGGCAATGTGGCAAAGAAACGTAAAGTGGTAGCCGGCCGCATTGTTGGTGATAAGGTGGAAATACGCGAAGGACTGAAAGAAGGAGAAACCGTGATCACCAGCGGTCAGATTAACCTGACTGAAGGAGCTGCTGTAACGGTTCAGAATGATAAAAAGTAAGCAGGGAAATGTATCTGGTGTTTGACCAAATTTTTGCAACATGAAGATTACCGAAGTATCAATTAAGCGACCCACGATCGTGGTGGTGGTATTCACCATCCTCACTCTCCTGGGCGTGATGAGCTATAAATCGCTGAACTATGAGCTGCTGCCGAAGTTTAGTTCCCCAATGGTAACCATTTCTACGGTGTATCCGGGCGCCTCCCCCAACGAGGTGGAAAGTACCATTACCAAGAAGATTGAAGATGCGGTGGCATCTATGGAAAAGATCAAAAAGATCATTTCCAAATCATCTGAAAGTCTTTCTGTTATTACTGTTGAGCTGAACAGTGATGCAGATGTGGATATTGCGCTGCAGGACGCACAGCGTAAGGTAAATGCGATCCTGGCTGATCTGCCAGGCGATGCCAAGCCGCCATCACTCAATAAATTCTCCCTGGATGATCTTCCTATCATGACGCTGTCTGCCACCGCAAAAATGGACGACAGGCAGTTCTATGACCTGGTAGATAAAAAACTGCAGCCTTTACTGTCGCGGTTACCGGGTGTGGCCCAGGTTTCACTGATTGGTGGCCAGGAACGTGAAATACAGGTAAACGTAGATCCGAAGAAGTTACAGGCTTTCAATATGTCTGTACTGCAACTTCGGCAGATCATTACCAATGCCAACCTCGACTTCCCTACCGGTAAGGTGAAAACTGCCAATGAGCAGATCCTGATCCGTTTGGCAGGTAAGTATAAGAATGTAGACCAGCTGCGTAACCTGGTGCTGAAAACAACAGAAGACGGCACACAGGTGCGGTTAACGGATGTAGCGGATGTACAGGATGCCCAGAAAGATGCAGAACGTATTGCCCGGGTAGATGGTGTAAGCGCCATTGCTCTGCAGGTACAGAAACAAACGGATGCCAACGCGGTAACCGTGAGCGAGGAAATGAAGAAAACCATCAGCAAAATTGAAAAAGATTATGCGGCCAATGACCTGAAGATGCTGGTAGCAAATGATTCCTCCGATTTTACACTGGAATCTGCCGACTCGGTAATACATGACCTTATCCTCGCGGTAGCGCTGGTGGCGGTTGTAATGCTGTTGTTCCTGCACAGCATCCGCAGTGCATTGTTTGTAATGATATCCATCCCGGCTTCCCTTATCGCTACCTTCATCGGTATGAAATTAATGGGCTTCTCGCTCAACCTCATGTCGCTGTTAGGTTTGTCGCTGGTGGTAGGTATTCTTGTGGATGACGCCATTGTGGTACTGGAGAATATTTACCGGCATATGGAAATGGGTAAGAACCGTGTCCGTGCTGCATTTGATGGAGTTAAAGAGATAGGCTTCACCGTTACTTCCATCACATTGGTAATTGTAGTGGTGTTCCTGCCCATCTCGTTAACCAATGAGCTGGTATCAAAGATCCTTCGTGAGTTCTGCGTGGTGGTAATGATTTCCACGATGCTCAGTTTACTGTCGTCGTTTATGATTGTACCGTTGTTGTCGTCCCGCTTTGGTAAGCTGGAGCATATCACCGGTAAGAACATTTTTGAGAAATTTATTCTCTGGTTTGAGGCGCAGCTGCAGCAATTCACCAACTGGATGACAGGAATCCTGAAATGGGCGTTGGGTCATAAAAGAATTACCATTGCGGTGGCGGTTGTTTTATTGATTGCCTCCTTTATGCTGGTAGGCAAAGGTTATATCGGTGGGGAGTTTATTCCTAAAGGTGATCGCGGCCAGTTCATCGTAATGCTGGAAATGCCGAAAGACGCATCTGTAGAACAAACCAACCTGGCTACCCGTACTGCAGAAAAATATCTTAACAAGAAAAAGGAAATTAACCGTTTGATCACTACGGTTGGTCAAACCAGTGAAGATGGTTTTGGTAACTCACAATCTACCGCTTATAAATCGGAGATCACCGTGATGCTGGTAGACCCTGAACACCGTGCGGATGCTTCCGATATTTACGCCGCCAAGATCAAGAAAGAACTGAAAGGTATTCTACCTGGCGTAAAAGTAAAAACCACCGACGTGAGTATCCTGGGTACCGCAGAGCGTGCGCCCGTGGAGCTGGTAGTAATGGGAACGGAGCTCGACAGTGTAATGAATTACGCCAAAAGAGCAATGGATACCCTCAAAACCATCAGTGGGGCTACAGAAGTAAAACTGTCTGTAGAAGACGGTAATCCGGAAATTAATGTGCAGGTAGACAGGGATAAGATGGCTGCACTGGGCCTCACACTTGATGCCGTGGGAGGTACCATGCAAACGGCTTTCAGTGGTACTGCCGATGACTCTAAGGTTAAGTTCCGCCAGGGCGATTACGAGTACGACATCAACATCCGTTTTGATGATTTCAACCGTAAGAATCTCGAAGACGTTTCCAATATACAGTTCATTAATGACAAAGGCCAGCTGATTAAGCTGTCGCAGTTTGCTGCGGTGACGGAAGGCTCCGGCCCCAGCCACCTGGAAAGAAGGGATAAAAATACTTCCGTATCTGTACAGGCACAGGTAATGGGCCGGCCATCCGGTACGGTTACACAGGAGTTCCAGGATAAACTGGCAAAAATGGATAAGCCTGCCGGTATCAGCTACCTGTTTGGCGGTGATGCTGAAAACCAGGGTGATTCCTTTGGTACCATGGGTGCGGCGTTGCTGATCTCTATCGTACTGGTATACCTCATTATGGTGGCGTTGTACGACAACTACATCTATCCTTTCGTGGTATTGTTCTCTATTCCGCTGGCTATTATTGGTGCATTACTGGCATTGGCGCTTACTAATAATACGCTGAACATCTTTACCATATTGGGTATGATCATGCTGATCGGCCTGGTGGCGAAGAATGCGATCATCCTGGTAGATTTTACCAACCAGATGAAAGAGCAGGGACAAAGTACTTATCAGGCGTTGATCCATGCCAACCATGCGCGTTTGCGCCCTATCCTGATGACCACCATTGCGATGGTAATTGGTATGCTACCTATTGCATTGGCAACAGGTGGTGTGGCCTCTACTAAAAATGGCCTGGCGTGGGTGATCATCGGGGGCCTGATGAGTTCCATGTTTCTTACCCTGATTGTGGTGCCGGTGGTATATATGATCGTAGATATGGGTATGGCGAAACTGGGAATTGGTAAATTATCTACCAAACGTTACATCAGGCAGCGTATGGTGGCTTCTTATGAAGAAGTGCCTTTAAATGAAATTCATGTGAATTAAGATATGTTACTAACAGTGTAACAGTTGTAGGTTTAGGTAATAGCCGGAGTAATCATACTCCGGCTTTCTTTTTCTTTGATATTAACAAGAAAATCTTTCCTTTTCACATTCCTGTTTCTTTTTCTGCGGATTATATTTGCGGCAAATACATTTATGAGAAAGTATATTCCCCCGTTTGTGTTATTGTTGACATCTCCATGCTACGTCCGGATTACAGCTGCCGCATAATCAATTGAAAATAATTCCACTGAAAAGAGTATGGATTATGAGAGGTACCGGGAAGCGATTTACAGCCACTTCCCGGTGACAGATCATTTTCTTGCTAAAAGCAGCATATGCGAAACAGGAAAAGGGATAGGTAAGGGTACACCATTTTTGCACGGGCGCATCAATTGTACCTTACCTTCCAGCCTGTTATTTACAATCCATTCATTACGCCAGGTGGCAGACAGGTTATCCAGCCGCAAGCCGGCTTCTTCGAGAGCGGCTTTCCAGTCGTCATAGTTCCAGAAGCAAAACGTTTCATGCATTTCACTCAGCCAGTTATCATGATAATCTTTTTTGAAAAGAAATTCACACGCATTTTGCATAGATAACTGTGCATAGGTTTGTCCTTCAATAGTTACCCATTCGTAGGGCAGTTGAAATCCTTCCTGCCGGCGGAAGTCTTTCGCAAATTGTTTGAACAGCGCCATAGTAGACAGTTTCCCCAGCCATGTGGCTAATTCCTGCGTAGTGGCATTTTCGGGCAATGTTATATCATTTTCGCCATCGGCTTTGTTGAGCCAGAGCAGGATAATTTCTTCTTTATTTTCCGGGCCTACTACATCGCGGTTAATCCATACACCGCCGGGTACCAGTTCATTATAACGGTTGCGTATAAACGCTACCAGGTCTTCCCGGCTGCCGTAGGATTCTATTTCATGGGTGAGCGAGGAAGTATGAATGGTATTCATGCTGCCTGCTTCAAATACGAGGCTGGTTACTGCATTTTTTTGTGAAAAGAAAACAGATGGGTTGGCAAATTCGCCATTGTGTTTTCTTTGGAGACAGATATCATACAGGTGCCGGGATACTTCTATCCCGTAGAAGTCGCATTCATGCAGGCGATCATCTTCGCAGGCCATTTTAATCCATGAACCCGCTGCACAGCCAATATCGCCGATATTGCCGGGTTGTATATAAGGCGCCGTTTCACGGTATTTCTGGGCGGCGATGTCGTCCATTTGTTTTACATATACGTTGTAATCGCGGGTAGCAGTAAGATCACCGTCGGCCCCAATGATGGGGTCTTTCAGAATTTGCTGCACCTTCTCCCCTACATTGTACAGCGACCATATTTTAAAAGATGCCGGGTGCATCTGGTCCAGGATAGTTTTGTTTTTGCGCCAGTTGCCGGCTTGTGCAACCAGTTTTACCACATCCCAGGGCATGGGTTGTGTGAACTGGTTGCTTACGGGGTCCCATTCTGCAGGCAGTATATTGAAGCCATGTTTTATGTACATGTCTTTAACGGCTGTGGAGCAAATAACGAGGGTATTGGCCGGGCTGATGGAGTGAATACCTTCACTGGAATGCCGGATTGTTTTTACTGTATATTCCGTAAAATCATTGATCACGCCTACATCATCGATACCGTATACATACACCGGAACATCCAGGGAGTTGGAAAATTCCTGGATGATCATAGCCCGGAGATAGAATGGTACGGGGTTTCTTTTGGTGCCGAGGTGGTTGGCGGACGTAACGGCGAAAATCACGCCTTCTATTTCCTGTGTGGCTAACGGTTGGCCATATACGTCTTTTTCGCCTTCCAGTTTACATTTGATCAGGCGGTTCAGGTATTTGAACTGAAAATCTGTGAGCAGGTGATGCCGGCCGGGTATGAGTAAATACATAACATGAAGTTAAGGAATGCGTTGATTTTTTGTATGCAGGTTAATCAAAAATAACAGAGGGTGTATCGTAGGTTTCAGATACACCCTCTCTGAGGTAAACATGGTTGGAAGAAATAAGAATAATTTACAGTGCTGCCGTTTTCCGCACCTCATCGAAAGTGTAACCAAGCGTTACTTCACCATTTTCGAATACGGTATGTAAAAGATCCGCAGATGCTGGCGCTTCTCCTTCAGTTACAGTTTTGAAGGTGTTATTATCTTTTATAAGCCTGAGTTTCCCGGCTTTGGATTTTTTGAAAGAAGTACGCAAATGGCCGGTAGCGTCCAGCTCCACGGGCATTTTTTGTACGTTGATAGATTCCCCGTTTACAACAGCGTAAGCGCACTTAAGGGCAAATTCCTGGGTGTCGCGGTTTACACGTTGCAGTAAGGCGCCGCCCATGCCTAATACCAGGTTCTCTGCGCTGATGCCGGCCTGCTTTAATGCTTCAAATATACCGGGAATAGAGGAATAGCTGATGCCGTCGCCCTGGATCACCCGTACCTGCGGAGGGAGTATTTTATATCCTTTTTCGTTGGTGGTGTAACCGAATTTATCCATCAGGATGGTAAAGATGCGGAGCAGTGTTTGCACCGGGTCGCCGCTGTCGGGGCGGATCACTAGAGTACCATCTCTTTTCAGGATCTGTTCTTTTAAAGCGGTACCCCAGTATTCTTCACATGCCCTGAAAATATTGTAGGAGTCTGATACGCAGGCAATGGTACCGGTAGGATAACTATCCAGTATATGTTTGAATATTTCCAGTTCACCTTCTTCCCCGAGAAGGGTTACTACAGAGTGTTCTGTAGCGGGGATAGATAAACCGGGTGCAGCAGGTGCATTGTAATATTTTTTTGCAAATACGGAACCGGGAATGGTATCGCTGCCTGAAAAGCTTACCAGGTGGGCGCTTCCACCTATGCCGGCGCTTTCCACAGAGCTGGCGCCACGGAAGCCAAAGTCGTTCAGTACAAAGTCGATCCCTGCAAAGGCAGCCGGGCTGGCCGTTTCGTCATAATATTTCTTTACTACTTTCTTTATTTCCCTGGATACAGAAGCTACGGTGCAGGGGTACCATACCTGCATCAGTAATGTTTCGAGGAAGTTGGTGAGCCAGAAACATTCAGGGTCGGTATTTTCAATGGTCATCAGTACATTTCGTACAGGCACTACCGTACCTTCTGCAACTGCTTTGATGCGTACAGGGAGTTTACCACCATATTTATCAATGATATATTCGAAGCGGCTGCGGTCAAATACATCTTTCCTGCCAAATACTTCTGTGAGCACGGTTTCAGCTTCGTCCAGCTTTTCTTTAGTGAACACTACTCCGCTCAGGTATTCTTTCAGGAAATATTGTAGTCCGTAAAACACGGTTTCGTCAAATTTGCCGCCCCTGCTTTCCAGGTAGGAGTAAATAAATTGGGTGCCGGGGATGTACAGTTTATGGTGGGAGTATTTATAAGCATCGGCCAGGAGGATAAGATTTTCCTTTGTCATGTTTCAGTATTTTAGTCTTAGTCAATATATTTTTCCGTCAGTTTTGCCAGCAGGGGAATGTGGGTATCATTGATTTCACCTTTGGCGATTAAATTGGGTATATTTGTTACCGTTATCCAGCGTACTTCCTGCAGATCATCGCCTGCAGCGGGCTCGCCATACAACAGATCGGTGCTGAACAGGGTGGTAATAATTTTATTCACTTCGCTGCGGTAGCGCCAGTCGTTTACTCTCAGGGAAGCTACATATTGCATAGGGCCTGTTTCCACAGTACCGCATTCCTCCTGTAATTCCCTGGCGGCGGCCATTTCGAAGTTATCGTCTGTTGGATCGGAAAATCCGCCGGGCAGGCGCCATACATTTTCATTGGGTTTACGGCCCAGCAGCAATTCGGTTTTATTATTCCTGAAAAGTGCGATATCTACGGTAGCATATACAGAGGGAAAAAGATTATAGGTATTATAAATGATCCCGGCACGAAATTCTTCTGTATCAAACACTTTATCGGATATGGCTTCCCGCATGGCGGTGGCATTATAATCCTGCACCGGAGGGAGGGCTTCCGTTTTAAATTTGCCGGAATAGGTATCCATAAAGCTGTTACGGCTGCCGTACAATAAAAAGGTTTCATGGGGAAAATTACTGTGAAGCAGCTCATCCAGTTTTTGTGACCATACGGTATCACTTTTCTGATCGCTCAGGGGAAGTACAATGATTTCGGGAAACTGTTGTTTGATCATCCGCTCGCGGGTATAATAATCCAGCGGATTTTTACGGCTGCCTCTTACGGGGCTAACGCCAAGTATAATGATTACACGGTTGTGCTTTTGTTTCACCTGGCGGATAAGTTCCAGGTGACCTTCATGAAGGGAAGGTGTTTGGAACCTGGCGATAATAACTCCTGTGGGCTTTGTGTTTTGCATGTTCGAGCTATTTTGTGTAATTGTTACACAAATATAGAAACCCTTTTCGGATTTCCAAAATATTTCTTGTAAAAAATACACAAAATAAAAAACTGGCTTATGCAGTTTTGAAACACAATAGCTCCGGTAATACGCTGAACAGCCCTCCAGCTGTAATAAACGGGCATGGTTCTACAATGCCGCGCTTATATCTCAAACGTCATTCCTTCTTTCTTCAGTTTAAAATACCGGGCTTCATCGAAGCTGAACAGTTTTGCAGGTCTTCCCTGCGATACCTGTTTTTGCTTTTCGTTATGTGCAATCAGTATCCCCAGATGATTGATCTTCTTCTGGAAGTTACGCCGGTCGATAGGCCGGTCCAGCAGTGTTTCGTAGAGTTTTTCCAGGTCCGCGATGGGAAATTTGTTGTCCAGCAGTTCAAACCCAATAGGTTCATAACGGATTTTACTGCGGAGGCGTTGTACAGCGATATCAATAATTGTAGCATGATCAAAGGCCAGTGTGGGCAGATCTTTTATATTGAACCATTTGGCGTCTTCAGCATCAGAACTGGCGGCGAGTTTGAAATTAGTCGGATTCACCAGGCCGAAATAAGCGATAGATACTACCCTTCCGCGCGGATCGCGGCCGGGCAGCCCGAAAGTATACAGCTGTTCAAGGTAATTGATATTTACACCGGCTTCGGTGAGCAGTTCGCGGGTAACGGCTTTTTCCAGCGCTTCATCATCCAGCACAAAGCCACCGGGCAGGGCCCAGCTGTGCAGGTAGGGCTCTATGGTGCGCTTGATCAGCAGTACCACAATGCCTTCTTTTGGAATATATCCAAATACCACTGCATCTACAGTTAGTCTGATGTTTTGTATGATCGGCAAACTCTTATCTGATTATTTTGCTTGAATATAATGTTCCAGTTGGGCGGTGCCTTTGTGTAAATTTACGAACAAAGGATTTTTCACGGGATCAAAAACGATGATGGTGCTTTGTTCCCAGATATCCTGTGGCGTTGGCAGCTCTATAATCACTTCCTGGCCGTTTTCGCGACGGAAAAGGAGGCTGTCCTTTCCTGCCATATGTCTTTTATACTGGTGCTGGTCGAGGTAATCGGTCAGCTCTTTTCTCAGTTGCAGTACGGAATCGGTTAGTGGATTGGATACTGGTTTAAATTCGCGGTACACGTAGCATTTTTCAGTAATAATGTCGTAAGCCGATCTGTCGGTATTGCGTTCGTCATTACGGGTATGGTTACACGCAAACAGTAACAGGGAAATGCCCAGGAGTGATAATATTTTTTTCATGATCTCATAGCTTTAATGTTCATAACAATCATAGTTGCGCTGCCGGTAAATTTTCCCGTCGCGAAATTCTATGATAGTGCAAATGAATGCTTTCATTATTTGTCCGCGCCGGAACTGTCCTGCATCTACACCTATTTCCCCTGTCCATTTGGCTTCTACCACCAGGGTACTCCCCGACTCTACCACTTTCAGTACACTGAAATGCTGCGCTTTCAAAATTATTTTATTGGTGACCATGCTTTCCAGCATGATGTCAAAGTTCCGTT
>NZ_DATMTE010000898.1:0-2764 GCF_035564935.1 Chitinophaga sp.
ATGGCAGGCGATGAATATGAAGCATTAAAACAGATGTTCATCCCAAAATCATAAAAACTTTTTTCGTCAAAACAACCTATCTTCCCACCTGATAAACAACCAGAATACGCATATATTAATTTAGATACCTGCCTGTTACGAGATAATATTATAACTTGCAGCCTGTTTTCAGATCGATGCGCCCTTTAGTGTTCCACCATGAATATGTGCTCCTTTAAAGCCTTGCTGTTTGCAGGGGTGTTTTTATTTTTTTGTTTACCTGCACGGTCGCAGGGCTTAGTCTTCTCCTCCTTCGAGCAGGTACAGGAGAAGAGAACTTCACTGGTATTGAATGGCAATGAACCGATTTGCCTGGATGGCAACTTCGGGTTGTCGTTCGACTTTAGTTTCTTCCCCGACAGGGCCGTGTATTACGGCTACGTGTTAAGGCTCATTAATAACCATCATCAGAATATCGATCTTATTTATAATCACCGCGACCAGCAGTTCAGTGTCATTTTCGGAGATGTGTATACGCAGCTCGATTTCAGGATAGACAGCGCCCGGTTGTTTCATCACTGGAATACCTGCAGCCTGCAATATAACGGGCAAATGCTGTCGCTCACCGTGAACGGGAAAAATGTAGGGAGTAAAAAGATAGCATTGAGCGACCAGTGCTTCCGCATATTTTTCGGGGCCTGCCAGCTGCATAGTTTTAAAACCAGCGATGTGCCGCCCATGCAGGTAAAAAGCGTGGCGTTGTATCGTAATAATAAAATGGATGCCTTCTGGCCGTTGAATGAAATGGCCGGCGTTCATGCGGAAGACAGTATCCGCCGCCGTGTGGCCAATGTGGTGAACCCCGTTTGGGGTACGCCGCTGCACCAGCAGTGGCAATTACTGAAAGTACTAACGGTGAAGGGTAATGGTAGTTATACTTTTGATCCTTCGGAAGAAGCAGTATATGTGGTGGCGGCCGACAGCATCCATCATTTCCTCCTGCGCGACCGCTCCATGAAAGCCGAGGCGCTGAGCCGGCAGGAGTACCTGGCCCCCGGTTACCAATCCGTATACAACCCGGATAACCACACCCTTTACAGCGTGCATGTGGATCAGCAACAACTGGCAGCATGGCAGCCCGCTACCCGCAGCTGGGATATCCCTTTCGATTCGGCCGAGATCACCCAGTACTGGCAAACCAATAAATTTATCCGCAAAAGCGATAACGCCTTGTATATACTCGGTGGCTACGGCCAGCTGAAATATAAAAACGGGGTGCAGCGCTTCGCTTTCGATACCCGTAAATGGGAGGCCGTAACCGTGCAGCAAACGGACTATAAACCAAGATACCTTTCCGCACTGGGCGCCACCGCAAACGGGGATACCGCTTACCTGCTGGGCGGCTATGGCAGCGATAACGGGGAGCAGATGCTCAATCCCCGCTATTACTACGACCTTTTACAATACGATGTAGCCAATAACCGCATTCGGAAAATATATACATTGCCGGAGCCGGCGGAACCTTTCGTGTTTGCATCGTCTATGGTGATTGACACCACTGATCACAGCTATTACGCGTTGATGTTTCCGAACGACCGGTTCCGGTCGCGCTTACAACTGATCAAAGGCTCCTTGTCGCAGCCGGTATTCCAGCTGGCCGGCGATACCATTCCCTACGCATTTGTAGACAACCGCTCTGCTGCCGATCTGTATTATTGCCCCCGCAGCCACCAGTTGCTGGCAATAACGCAGATAGTGGACCGGGATAAAGCTACCGAAGTACGTATTTACTCACTGGCCTTTCCACCGGGACAACTGGCTTTGTCGGCCGCCGCGGGGACCGGGTTTAGTGTAACCTGGTGGTGGTTGCTGGCAGGAATAGCGCTGGCGGCAGTTGTTGTATATTATTTATATAGACGCCGTTTTAATAAGCCAGCCATCGCTGCAATTCCCGTAACACCGGTGCAAACAAACGAAGCCCCCGCATCGCCGGAACCGGTGGCGGTAGTAACGGCAGCCGCAGAACCGGAAGATGTGATTGCCGGCAGGGCCGCCCTGCTGTTGTTCGGTGAGTTCCAGGTACTGGACAAAGATAAGAACGCCTTAACACAGCTGTTGTCGCCCCTGCTGAAGGAAATGCTCCTGTTGATAGTGATCCATACGGCCTGGTCGGGCAAAGGCATCTCCTCGGAAAAATTATACGAGATCCTCTGGCACGATAAGCCCGAGCGGGACGCACGGAATAACCGTTCCGTGAATATGGTAAAGCTCAAAGCCATTCTTGAAAAGTTGGGCAGCGGCATAATCCTCCGGGAAGAAGGCCGCTGGAAGATCTCGTACGACCCCGACCTGCTTTGGGTGGACCTGGCAGAATTTAGCCGCCTGGTAAAATCGGCTCCCCCGGGCATGGACCGGATCCGGCTGCTGCTGAAAATAGTAAAGGAAGGGACCTTTCTTTTCCGCACCGACTACTCCTGGCTGGAAGACATCAAGTCCGATATTTCTTCAAAGGCCCTCGATGTACTGCTCGTGGAAATGAACGGACTGCCTGCCAGTGCTTCTCCCGAAATATTTATTGATATCGCCAACGCCATCTTCGTATTTGACCCTATCCACGAAGATGCCCTTCGTGCAAAATGTAAAAACCTGATCCGGCAGGGCAGACCCTCTATTGCCAAATCAGTTTATGAAAAATTTTATAAAGATTACCGCCATATGTACGGTGAAAACTTCCACCTGAACTTCCAGGATATCATCTCCTGATCATTACTTTCTGTCTTTTTTT
>NZ_DATMTE010000899.1:0-1674 GCF_035564935.1 Chitinophaga sp.
AAATGAAACTCATATTCGTCAATTAGCTTTTCGATTTTGTACACCTGGTCCATATTATATACGACATCTTCGTATCTTTTTGGTTTGATGAAATTCATGCTGTGGTATTTAAGTAACGAAATATTGGAAATTATCTTTTCAGGGCAAAATGGGCCTTAAATTCTTTGTTCACTCCATCACGGCTCTTATAAAGCAATTTAAACCAGTAATCTGTTGCCGGCAGCGGATGTCCGTTATAGGTACCGTCCCATCCGGCAGACGAAGGAAAAATCTGCTTGATTAGTTTTCCGTAACGGTCAAAAATAAAAATTTGAGCTTCTGGCTGGTTGGCCAGTCCGTCAATGTTCCACGTATCATTATAACCATCCGCATTCGGCGTAAAGTAATAAGGATAATTCAAAGCGTATACGGTAAGCGTAATCAAACCGCATCCCTGCGTATCTCTTACCGTAATTTCATATTCACCTTCATAAATATTCGTAAACTGGTTGCTGGTTTGCGGTGCACCGCCGTTCAGTTGAAACTCATATTGTCCTGAACCGCCCGTAACGTTAACCGTAATGGTCTGGTTTTTATTAAAATCTCTTCCTACTGTAGCTTCTGCAATGGCAATAGATGATGTGCCTACAGTTGTTGTTGCAGTTGCCGTACAACCTGTGGTCAGATTAGTTACTGTTACTTCATAGGTTCCGGGCTCGGTGGCAATATGCATATTGGTAGTAGTAGGAAGGACGGTGTTGTTTCGGGTCCAGACAAAACTATGGTTAGCATTGGGAATCTGGCAATGCAGATTAACCGTAGAAATATAATTGCCCGTTTCATTGTCAAGACAGATATAGCCTTCCCTAAGTATTGGTTTTGGTGGTGCAGCTACCGTTATAGTTGTTCTGACCGATGCCGTACAGCTGCCATTGTTTACAGTATAGGTAATTATTACTGCGCCTGCGTTAACTCCGGTAACATTTCCGGCTGCATCAATCGTTGCTATATTCGTGTTCCCACTCGTCCAGGTTCCGCCAGGAGTAGGATGGGTTAGCTGTATCGTGTTTGACAGGCAAACTGCATCAGGACCGCTAATGGCAGGAAGCACAAAGCTGTTAATAGTAACCGCTAGCGTCGTGCCCGTTGCACATTGCCCGGCATTTGGTGTAAACACATAATTTCCACTGGCAGTATTGCTGATTGCCGGAGGATTCCATGTGCCTGATATTCCGTTAGGCGATGTTGTTTGTAGCACAGGTACCGAATCGCCGTTACAGAATGTCAATGCCGTTGGGAAATCCGGTAAAATACTATTGCTTACTGTTACGGCTAAAGTAGCTGTTGTTGCACATTGTCCCGCATTTGGCGTAAATACATAGCTTCCGCTTGCAGTATTGCTGATAGTTGGAGGATTCCAGGTTCCGGTGATTCCGTTTGGAGAAGTCGTATTCAGGACAGGAGCTGTACTTCCGTTACAGATTGTTATTATTGTCTGGAAGTTTGGTACTGTTTGAGGCGTGATAGTCACTCTCAAAGTTATATTAGTAGCACATTGTCCTGCATTTGGCGTAAAAATATAGTTTCCGCTTGCGGTATTGTTTATTGAAGCAGGACTCCATGTTCCTGTGATTCCATTTGGCGAAGTTGCCTGTAAGGCAGGAACCGTATCCCCGTTACAGAATGCCAATGAAG
>NZ_DATMTE010000900.1:0-3708 GCF_035564935.1 Chitinophaga sp.
GTAAAAGCTGGAAACAAAACAGGATGATTCTCATTAGCGGTATAAAAATATACCGTTTTTCGCATAAAAACAATATTACGCAGGATGTTTATTTGGAAATATAATTACTTACCTCCAGCAGGTTGCCATCGGGGTCCCTGAAATAAATGGAGCGGATTTTACCGGTAGCGCCGGTACGGTCCACAATTCCGCCTTCCAGGATATCCACTTTCAGCGTTTTTAGCTCCGTTAGCATTTCTTCTACAGAAGTATCTGCAATAAAACACAGATCGGCTGATCCCATGGTGGGAACAAGCGCTTTAGGAGTTATTTCCCTGCCTTTTTCATGCAGGTTGATTTTCTGATGCCCGAAGCGCAACGCTTTGCGCTGATTGCCAAAAGTGATCACTTCCATGCCCAGCACCGTTTCATAAAAGCGGCAGGTGGCGGCTATATCTTTTACGGTGAGTACCAGGTGATCCAGTCTGTTAATGATCATATGAAAGGTTTTTTGAAGAAACAAGGGTACAAAGATCCGCTGAAATCATCAAATGATATAAACAGCATTGCCAGTTGGTAATAGTTAGCAAAAACGATGGATTTCCATTAACTTGCTGTATGGATAAAAAGGCTGCCCCCAACAAGCTGGCTGTATTCTTTAAAAAGCTGGGCCCCGGGCTTATTACCGGCGCCAGCGATGATGATCCGTCTGGTATTGCTACCTACTCGCAGGCCGGCGCACAATTCGGGCTGGCCACTTTATGGACTTCCCTGCTTACGTTCCCGCTGATGGCTGCTATCCAGGGCATGTGCGCCCGCATCGGGCTCGTTACCAGCCAGGGCTTAACCGTTACACTTAAGAACCACTATCCCAGGCCGGTATTATATATTATGTTGCTGTTCAGCTTTCCCGCTATTACGCTGAACATTGGCGCCGATATCCAGGGCATGGGCGCCGTATGCAACATGATTTTCCCGGCAGTGCCGGTGTCTGTTTTTTGTGTAGCGATTACGGCTGTTATGATGTTTGTGATCATTCAGTTTCCCTATGAAAAAATTGCGATGATCCTGAAATGGCTTTGCCTGTCGCTGCTCCTGTATGTGATCGTGCCGTTCATGATAAAGCAAAACTGGGGCGATATCGCCAAACATACTTTTATCCCCACCATTCAATATAACAAGGATTTCTTTTCTATCATCGTGGCGCTACTCGGTACCACCATCTCCCCTTATCTCTTTTTCTGGCAAACCACTATGGAAGCGGAAGACCAGGCACACAACGGTAAAAGTATTGTGGTGGATAAAAGAGTGCTGAACGAAATGAAAACAGATGTAAATACCGGGATGTTATTTTCCAATATGGTGATGTTCTTTATTATTCTCACTGCAGGCAGCGTACTGTTTCCTGCCGGTGTAAGGGAAATAGATACGGTAGACCAGGCAGCCAAAGCGCTGGAACCGCTGGCAGGTAAACTCACTTACCTGATCTTTGCCACGGGAGTATTAGGCACAGGGCTGTTGGCAATCCCTGTACTGGCCGGTTCACAATCGTATATGCTGGCGGAAACGCTGGGGTGGCAGGAGGGGCTGGATAAAAAGTTTTCCCAGGCCAAACCATTTTATATCTCTATCATCATTTCACTGGTAGTGGGATTGTCGCTCGACTTCCTGGGCGTGAGCGCTATAAAAGCGCTGCTATATACCGCCATTGCCTATGGACTTACCGCCCCGGTAATGATCGTGATGATTATGCATATCGGTAATAATAAGAAGATCATGAAAGAAAATACCAATTCAAAATTGTCCAATATCCTGGGAGGACTTACCCTGTTATTAATGACTGCCGCGGCAGTGGCCATGATCTGGTTCCTGTTCTGATGTCCCGTTTTGATATTTTTAATTACTGTAAACAAATGAATATTTTAAGGAAGATATTTACCGGTACAGGCATCATTTTGTCTTTTACAGCCAGCTCACAGGAACGTATACACGTAAATAGTTTCGGGCTCGCGCCGAACACTTTTACTGACGCCACCACGCGCGTGCAACAAGCCATTGCTGCGTGTAAAGATAAGCCGGGAGCCATATTGGAATTTGCCCCGGGACGTTATGATTTTTACCCGGACAGTGCCGTGAAGAAAGTATATTTTATTTCCAACACCTCCAGCGAAACAGAAGTACCGGAAAAAACAAAGACCATCGGGTTGTTCTTTGAGCATTTTAAAAACCTTACCATTGAAGGTAACGGAGCGGAATTTGTTTTTCATGGGAAGATGACCACCTGGGTGTTTGACCAGTGCGAGAACATCACCATGCGGCATGTAACCATAGACGCAGAACGCCCTTCCATGTCGGAAATGACGCTGAAAACAGTGACCCCGCAAATGGTGGTTGCCGCCATACATCCCGATTCCAGGTATACTATTATTGATCAGCACCTCGAATGGCATGGCCCCGGGTGGGGAATGAGAATATTTCATGCAGTACTGGCGGATACCGCCAGCGGCGTTTATACCTATTCCACCTGGACGCCGTTTCAAAAAAGCAAAGCTGTTACCATTGCACCCAATACCGTACAGTTCACCGGCGATTTTTCCGGCTTCAAAGGCGCGCCCGGCAATGTATTCACGGTGAGGGATGGTATCCGCGACCAGGTGGGCGCCTTCATAAACCATTGCCGTAATGTACAGCTGGAGCATATTAATATGCGTTACATGCATGGCCTCGGCATTGTATCTCAGTTCTCTGAAGATCTTCACTACAGCCATATACAGATCGCGCCCGGGGAAAACAGCGGCCGCGTAATGGCTGCCTTTGCAGATGGTATGCACTTCTCCGGTTGCAAAGGAGATATCACTATCACTGATTCGCATTTTAAGGGGCTGCACGACGACCCGGTGAATGTACATGGCACTCACCTTGTAATTACCGGGAAACCGGGAGCACGGGTACTGAAACTGCGTTTTATGCACCACCAGACATACGGGTTCCAGGCCTTCTTTGCGGGCGACAGCATCAGCTTCGTACATGCCGCCACGTTAGAGGGATATGCCAAAGGCCGGGTGACGGCCGCCCGCATGATCACCGAAAGGGAAATGGAAGTGACACTGGATAAAGATCTGCCGGATGGCATCATTGCCGGCGACTGCCTGGAGAATATCACCTGGACGCCTTCGCTCACCGTGCGGAATTGCCTGTTTGAAGCCGTGAACACAAGAGGGCTGCTGGTAACCACCCGTAAAAAAGTGGTGATAGCAAATAACCGGTTTTACAGAACAGGCATGCACGCCATTCTCATTGCAGATGATGCGGCCAGCTGGTTTGAATCAGGGCCGGTAACAGATGTGCAGATCAGCGGCAATACCTTTGAAGGATGTGGTTACAACCTGGCGCCGGATAACAACTTTGTAATTGCTGTTGCACCGGAAAACCACCAGTTGCGGAAGGGTTACATGGTGCATCATAACATCAGGATAGAAGGGAATCAATTCAGGATCTACGACTACCCGGTGCTGACGGCCCGCAGTACCGGCAACTTATCGTTTACCCGTAACCGTATTACCTGGCTGAAAGACTTCCTTCCGCAGGGTGCGCCCCGGCCGGCTTTCCGGCTCACGGCCTGCGAAGGGGTAAAAGTGAGCGCTAATGAATGGCAGGTACCTTTTAAACCGGTGGTATTGCTGCAAAACATGAACGCTAAAGCGCTGAAAACGGATTTAACGGTGGAAG
>NZ_DATMTE010000901.1:0-9886 GCF_035564935.1 Chitinophaga sp.
CTCTTCTGTATTTGTATATGATGTGATAGACGCCTACGGAGGTGTGAAAAAATTTTACCGGAAGTTTTATATCAGTTCCATTTGTCCGCTTGGATTTACTTCCCTCCAACCCGGTGGCAAGGAAGTAAATTACAATTATTACGACAGCGCTGCTTTAAGAAAGGCGGCCTACCCGTTTATTGTGAACAGCTTAAAAGAACAGCTGCAATGGAACATCAGCCGCGAGGTATGTTATTGTATGGGTACAGGTAAAAATGCTGCTTTCCTGCAGGCATTAAATGAAAAGGAAAAATTTTTCGGGAAGGTGATTCCGCTGGAACATCCCCGCTTTGTAATGCAGTACAAATCCAAAACAAAGTCGCAGTACATCGACAAATACCTGGCGGCGTTTGAGGAGCATCCGTAACCCCAACCTGTGGAAATTCTACGCTGTTCTTACCGCAATTTCATCGGCAATATTGTTGAGCAGGCCCATGTTTAAACGACGGCCATTGTCTGTAGCGCCCGGTGCGCGCACGTATCCGTCTTCATCTTTCTCCATCATTACCTCTTCTCCATCTACATCTACCAGGAAGCGCTCGGGTGAAGAAGGTCTTACATAAAAGCGGCCTCCGGAAATTTTAATCATAAAAGCATTCATAAGATCTCTTTTTTTCTATAGATCTTACGCAAACCACGGACCAGCTATATCATGACAAAAAATAAAAATATTTGTTCCACACCAGTTCAAATTCTGCCCGGGAAATCAGTTCGGGAACAAATTGCCTGTCTTCGCTGATCTCTTCCGGGCCAGGCATTACCTGGTCTGATAAGGTGTGCCGCCATCGGTCATAGTTTTACAAGACGGCAGTCCCAGGTATCTTTGGGTTGTTCCTTTACAGGATCGGGCGTTACCACCCCGGTGATCCGGTAAATATTCCCTTCTTCATGCAACCGGTCACCGATCTGAGGGGTTTGTTCATCCTTAAAGCGGATGGTAGCGATGATGCCGAAGGACTTATAACTGTGAATTTTCACAATACTGGCAGATCTTACGGGTACAAGCAGTTCGGCCTTTTTGCGATTGTGACCCCGGTACAGGGAGAACATCAGCCATAATGCGACAGCAAACAGGCTAAGGAGCAGCAGATTCACGGCTTTTTTCAGGTTTAGGATTGAATAAATATGTTATTGGTTGAACCGCACCTCCGTTGGCATAGAAGAGGTGTTACTACAATATAGTAAATTTAACATATGTAACCAATTTTTTTGGGTGCCGGTAATCTAAACACCCGTTGCAAATACCTGCAGCGGGTCATCATACAGGAAAGAATAGCCCAGCACATTCCTCAATTTGCTGGAGCCTACAATCTTATACGGCTCATCTTCGGCAGGTAGCTTCCGGGGCATGGGAATACCAAGATGCTGTGCAGCCGCCTTATAATAACGGCTGCGTTGCGGGTGCCCGCTGGCACAGGCATTAAACACTTCTCCCCAGGCGTCTTTCTCGATCACCTGGCAGATCACGCCAATGCAATCGTCCCGGTGAATGACGTTCATAGGCTGGCTATTGGATTTCCGGCCTTCCATAATCCGGCGCTGATCCGGCAGGCGGTCATAGCCAATCAACCCGCCAAAACGAAGCACGGTGGTATCAAATGCGGTTGACCCCAGCAGGAGTTCTTCTACCTCCCGCAATGCCATTCCATTGGGGGTATCGGGCATCTCATCATTTTCTTCCGTTACCAGTCCGTTGATATCCTTATATACAGAAGTAGAGCTGACGAATATTACTTTACGGATAGATGTTGTTTCGACAAAGCTGCGCAGCAGCATTATCTCTGATACATGTGCTTCCTTTCCCCTTTCTTTCCGCGGGGGGATGTTCACTATCAGGATATCGGCGCTCCAGAAGTCGTCTGGGCCGGTTAACACATTTTCCGACAACACTACCGTATAGGCTTCCAGGCCGAGAGACTGTAGTTCCTGCACGCCCGCTATGCTGGTGCGCGCCCCTTTTACAGGATAACCGGCGGCTTTCAGATGCAATGCCAGGGGTTTTCCCAGCCAGCCGCAACTTAAAATACTGATCCTTTCCTTTTCCCGCTGTTTTGTTACTGCTGTGCTTTCCATATCAAATAATATTTTATCGCCACGATGCTGATCACCATCACGAAAGTAACTGCATGGTTAAGGTACATCACCTTACGAAATTCATTATGTTCAATATTACGTTCATTTTCGCCAATATAAGGTTTGTGTACGGCTACCCCCTGGTACAGGTTAGGCCCACCGAAGCGGCAGTCCAGGATGCCCGCCAGCGCTGCTTCGGGGTAGCCGGAATTGGGACTGGTATGAGCAGGCCCGTATTTGATCATAAAATGCCATGCGCGGCTGCTGCCATACAAAAGGATCATCAGCAGCGCTGTGATGCGTGCCGGTATAAAATTAGCCACATCATCCAGCCGGGCAGCAAAGCGTCCGAAATACAGGTATTGCGCATTCTTATAGCCAATCATTGAGTCCAGGGTGTTGATCATTTTATACAGCATCATACCGGGCAGGCCCAGTACGGCATAGAAGCATAGTGGCGCTACTACTCCATCGCTCAGGTTTTCCGACATCGACTCAAATACCGCGATACGGATCTGATCCGGCGACAAATGGCCGGTATCCCTTCCCACTATCCATGATAGCCGCTGTCGCCCCGCTTCCAGCCCTCCGTGATGCAGGGCATCAAACACCTCCCGGCCTTCCTGTAACAGGCTTTTGTTGGCCAGTGCAAAAAAAATAAACACCGTACTGAATGCATAGTACACTATGGGCCACCCCGATAGTACTATAAGTGTAAAATAAAAACTTATATACACCGCCATGCAAAGTGTAATGGTGAGCAATGCGCCCTTCCAGAACCGGGCCCTGCCCCGGTTAAGCCATCGTGTACCTTGTTGGATCAGCCAGCCATAACCTTTTACGGGATGCGGCCAGCTGCGCGGATCTCCCAGTAACAGGTCGGCAATGTACCCTAACAGTAACGGCAATACGAATTTTAGTATAGGGTCCATTGGCGCAAAGCAGTGATCAGTAATTTGTTTTCGGCAGCGCTGCGGCAGGCAACCCGGCAATGACCTGGTTCCAGTCCGTAGAAATTGGAGGCATCCCTGATCAGCAAACCATGGCGTTCCATCAGCCATGCTTTCAGCGCGGCGGCCGTACCGGTTAATGTTTCAAAAAGGAAGAAATGAGTATGTGATGGGTGTACTTTATACTCCGGCATCTTACGGATCCCCTCCCAAAGCTGGAACGTTTCCTGTAAAAGAGTGCCTGCAGAAATGGCAAACTGCTCGGGGTGCTCCAGGATATAATAGCCCGCTTCGAGCGCCAGGCTATTCACCGACCATGGCATCCTGAAAGCGCGGACCCTGTCCAGCAACTGTTTCCGGGCTGCCACATAGCCCAGCCGCAGGCCGGGAATGCAGCAGGTTTTTGTCATGGACCTCAGCACCAGCACATTGGGTAACCGGTGCAGATGCGGCAGCATAGTAACCGCACCTACTGTAAACTGGATATAGGCTTCATCGATGATGAATACTGTATGCTTATTGTGTGTGATAAGTTGTTGCAGGGCTTTTTCATCCAGTGCATGCCCGGTAGGATTGTTAGGATTGCAGATAAACACCAGGTCGGTGGTGAAGGTTGTATCAGGCGTTAACTTATCCCATGGCAGATATTGTACCTGGTGCCGGTATAGTTTACAAGCGTCCGCGTACTCAGCAAAAGTAGGCACAACCACGGTAGTGGTGGCGCCCGTAAATGCCTGCGCCACCAGGTAAATGGCTTCCGTGCCGCCATTGGTTACCAGGATACTGCCGCCGGGCAGAGCTGCCTGGTTTTCCAGCATAGCCTGCAATCTTAAGGCTCCTGCATCCGGGTAATGATCAATACCGGTTATTTTGTTACTGAGATGCTCCTTTAGTCCTGCCTGTAAACCCCCATACCAAACATTGGAGCTGAAATCAGCTTTCACCTGCTGATCAAACAGGTAGCCATCGTCTCCGTGTCCTTGTATCATAATGCAATATTATTATAATTCCAGTGCCTTATAAACAGCCGGAATGTCCAGATGTTCACGGATATGTGTTGCCAGTTTGTTATATTGTTCTTCCCTGAAGCGGCGGTAATCAAATTCCTTTGCCACTGCGGGCTTTCCGCAATGTGCCAGCAGGTCGTTGATCACTGCATCATTATCCAGGATGCCATGAAGATAGGTGCCCCAGCAGTTATCCCGCAGGAAATAACCATCTGTGCCGCCACCGGTAAATGCATTCAACGGCGAAGGGACTGCTGCGGCCGTATCTCCCATATGAATTTCATATCCTTCACATATTTTCTGCTGACCGCGATAGTAAAAAGTCCGTTGCCGCGTTACCTTCTCTTTTGTGAGCACCGTGTTAACAGGCAAAATACCCAAACCCGGGATACTGCCGGCGGCGCCTTCCACACCATAAGGATCGGCCACCTGCTGCCCCATCATCTGGTAACCGCCACAAATACCAATCACCGCCTTATTTCGTTTATACGCCTCCGTTATTGCTGCAGCGGTACCGTTGTTCCTGATAGCTACCAGGTCGGCCATCGTATTTTTACTGCCGGGAAGAATAATAATATCCGCTGCTGCCAGTTCTGCGGGATTATCGGTATAAAAGATATTTACCCGCTCATCTTTTTCCAGGACATTGAAATCGGTGAAATTCGACATATGCCGCAGCAAAACGATCGCGATATTTATCTCCCCCTGAACAAAGCGTTTCTGTTTAAGCTGCAGGGAAACCGCATCTTCTTCTTCAATATAAATATCGTGATAGTAAGGTAATACGCCGGTTACCGGTACGCCGGTAATCTTTTCCAGCGTAGCCTTTCCATCTTCAAACAACCGGATATCTCCCCGGAACTTATTAATGATGATTCCTTTTATCAATGCTTTTTCTTCCGGCGGCAACAGGGCGATAGTACCATACACACTACCGAAAACACCTCCCCTGTCGATATCTGCAATCAGATACACGGCTGCTCCGGCATGCAGGGCTATCCGCATATTGGTGATATCTTTTGCCCGCAGATTCAGTTCGGAAATGCTGCCGGCTCCTTCCATTACAACAGGATTATAGCGCTGCGACAGGCGATCGAATGCACCTTTCACTTCATCAAAAAGTGCCCGTTTATCATCTTCCATGAAATACTCCCAGGCCGATTGGTTCCCGGCAGGTTTGCCATGCAGCACCAGCTGGGCATTACGGTCGCTGGTAGGTTTCAGCAGTACCGGGTTCATGTCGGTATTACAGGGCACGCCTGCAGCGGCGGCCTGTACTGCCTGTGCACGGCCGATTTCCAGGCCATCGGGCGTTGCATAGCTGTTGAGCGACATATTCTGGGCCTTAAAAGGCGCCGGACTATATCCATCCTGTTTGAAAATGCGGCAAAACCCGGCTGTGATCACGCTTTTACCTACATCTGAAGCGGTGCCCACAAACATTACCGGCCGGAGTTGTTTCATTCTTTCATGACATTAGTGCTGCCGCGAAGATATTAACTTTCACAAAAGTATTCTCTTTTGAATTGTTGCTGTTTACAGCCGGCTTATAGAAGTTCAGCCGATATTATTCATTCATTCTCTTAGAGGCTACCTCATTATTTACATGTCATTTAAACACCTCCTCACCTATCCCGCCATTCACCACCGCCTTCTTCACTTTCATCTCTGCTTCAAAACCACTTGGGTCGGTGACTGTATTGGTAAACGGTAACTGTATGCCATTCACCTCCCGGTAATCTGCATAATCAGTAGTTGTTTCCTGTTCTTTACCTTCCTGCCCCGGCAGGGAAACGGTACGTATTTTCAACCCGGTTTTCACATCGTAATAATTACGCATTAATGCCCCGTTGGAAGTAGCAATGCTGATCACATAGGCATTCACGTTATTTACTTCTTCCGTAACCGGCATCAGTTCCATTTTAACATCACTGCCGTTGTTAAGGTATTGCAACTCCGGGTACAGGCTGTTTTTATCTTTCAGAACTGCTTTTTCCGACGGCGATAGCGGGATGTCCTTCCCCATGCGGGCCATGCTTACATTACTGCCATTAATGAGCAACCTGAAGGGTACCATATTATTTATCGGTACCGTCACCACTTGCAGCATTTTATCCGGCTGCTTTACCTGCACACGGCGTTCAATAACAATGCCTCTAACGGTGCCTTGTTCTTCCAGTAGCAGGTCCTTTAAGCCTTTCAGCAGGTTGTGGCCGCCTATTACATCAATGTACTTTCTTAGTATAGCCGTTGGCGTTATACCGGCCGGTATGGGGGTTCCTGTGCTACTTTTCCAGGTATTATTGGAAGGATTTATATCGGGGAAATTGCCTGCGGGGTCAATGATCACGCTGGCTAACCGGGTGGTGGAATGATAGCGGAATGTCCAGCTGCTGCCACGCTGCCAGATTTCCACTGGCAGGCGGACCGTATCCGTTTTGCCATTGCCGTCTGTTATTGCCAGTACTACCGGCATGGGGAGTTGTTCCAGGTTCTGGATGGTAATGAGCGCGCCCTGGGCAGGATCGCTTCCTGCATATTTCACGTCTTTTACCGCCTGGTCCAGTTTCCAGGTATTAAAGAACCATCCACGCCAGAACCAGCTGAGGTCCTCACCTGCCGCGTTCTCCATACTCCTGAAAAAATCCCAGGGAGTAGGATGCTTAAATGCCCACCGCTTAATGTACTCCCGGAAAGCATAGTCGAAACGCTCGGGGCCGAGAACTTCATTCCGGAGCAGGTTCAGTCCTGCTGCGGGTTTGTAATAGGCGGCGATGCCATTATAATTGAGCCCGATAACATCCGGCGTGTTCATGATGGCTTCTGCGTTAGCAGAAAACAGCATGGGAGCAGACCGTTGCATACTCTGACGGCTGGCGTATTCGCCGTTATTAAAATGCTGGGTAGCGATGCCGTTGATAAAAGTATTAAAGCCTTCATCCATCCAGGCATATTTGCGCTCGTTGGAACCTACGATCATAGGGAACCAGTTGTGCCCGAACTCGTGGTCGGTAACGCCCCAAAGGCCGCCTTTTGTGGATTTCCAGTTGCAGAAAACAATACCTGGATACTCCATCCCGCCTACAATTCCCGCTACGTTGGTAGCTACCGGGTACGTGTATACATACCATTTATCAGAGTAGTGTTCAATACAGCCTTTTACATATTCGGTAGATCTGCCCCAGGCATTTTTGCCGGCTACTTCCAGCGGGTAAAGCGATTGTGCCAGCGCTTTCTTACCTCCCGGCAGGTTAATGCGCGCCGCATCCCATATAAAAGCGGCGGAGGCGCCCCACGCCACATCGCGGGTATTTTTACATACGAAGTGCCAGGTACGGTTGCCGGACGGCGTATTATTCTTTATATCTGTACTGTCGCGGATATACACTGTTTCATCGCTGTTGCGCGCTTTGGCAAGACGGCTGATTTCTTTAGGCGATAGCACCTGTGCTTCATTCACCAGCTCACCGGAGCCGCCTATCAGCAAACTGGCAGGCGCTGTAATGGTGTAATCGAAATTGCCGTATTCGAGGTAAAATTCGGAAGCTCCCAGGTAGGGAATATTGTTCCACCCGAGTACATCGTCATACACCGCCATGCGCGGGTACCACTGCGCTATCTCGTAGATCCATCCGTTGGCGGTACGCAGGCGGCCGGTACGATCGGTGCCATATTCCGGGATAGTGTACGCGTAATCTATTTTCAGCTGCAGGGAGGCGCCTGTTTTAAGGGCATCTGCCAGCTTCACCTGCATACGCGTATCATTTACCAGGTAATTGGCCGTGGCCGATTTTCCGGCAGTGATCACACTAACACTTTTCAGTTCAAATCCCTGTGTGAAGCTACGGTTGGCAAACCGTTCACCAGAAGCAGCCACTGTGGCGCTTCCCCGGGAGTCTTCCCGGTAAATATTCTGATCCAGTTGCAACCATAAAAAAGGCAGTTGATCCGGGCTGTTGTTTTTATAGGTAATGACTACTGAACCGGTTATACGATGTTGTACTGTATCGAGTGTTACGGCCAGTTTGTAATCTGCCGCATTCTGCCAGTATTTCGGACCGGGCTGCCCGCCGGCGCTGCGGAACTCATTACCCGGCGCCGGGTAAAACAATGGAGAGAAAGCCTCATGTGCATCATACTTAGACACTGCCTGCCCCATTCCCTGCTGCATTCCCGCGCAGAACAGCAGAAACGCAATAGCATAGATTCTGTTGATTTTCATCGGAAGAGATTAGATTTAGAAGCACCGAATATACAGGAAAATGCCGACAGCATAAAGCCATTACAGCGGACAACAAAGTGACAATCACCTGGCTGTCTGCCGTAACCGTGTTTCCAGGCAGGTGTTTACAAACTGTGTTCCCTTAATTCTTTTTTCACATGCTTCAAACGGAAGGCAAAGAGGATACTGAGAATACCGGTTCCCCAAAAAGCGGCTGCCATCAGTCCCAATACGGTGGCTACTCCCAGAGCGGGGTTATCGAGGATGAAGATAGAGATAATAATAAGGCCGATCCCTCCTACCAGCAGCCAGCCCCAGTTGGGCACTTTGTCTGTTTGCAGCTGTATGGAAAAGCCTATCAGGCTGATTCCCTTGAACATAAACCAGAAAGCCAGGAAAAGCGGTATCACGGCCATACTTACTGAAGGGTATAACATAAGGATAAAACCTATCACCACATCTATAATGCCTGATGCCAGCGACCATCCCCACCCATGATGCGTGCTGCGGTTACTCACCGCAAATGCAATTTCAAAGATACCTGTCACGAACAGGGTAACACTGAAGAAGATACTGAGCAATACATAGCTGCTGAAGGGGTTGGAGAAAACAATAAAGCCCGCAATAAGGAAAATAATCCCGTTAAGCAGGTATAACCACCAATACTTCACATTATTCCTGATAGCCGAAATTAATTGTGACATAATAATTACTTTAACGTGATGAAAGGATAGCACTACGTTTCTCTCTAACACATCCGGTTGTAAAATGTTCGCCGGGAGCCCGGACGCGCAAAAACCGGGGAAAAGCACTTAACTTTGCCCAAATGATTTAAATCATTCTTTTAATAAAAGACGGAAATTATCTTTGCGGAATGAATAAGGCGATCAAGCAAGACAGAAAACCACCCAATTGGTGGCATCAGGTAGATTTCATGGGCATTCACGCGGTGCCCTTACTGGCATTTTTTACCGGCACAACAGCGTTTGACTGGATATTATGCGGTGTACTGTATGTAATACGCATGTTTTTTGTAACGGCTGGTTACCACCGTTACTTCTCGCACCGTGCATTTAAAACGTCGCGGTTCTTCCAGTTTATCCTGGCGGGCGGCGCACAAAGCAGCTTACAGAAGGGCGCTTTGTGGTGGTCGGCCAACCACCGTATTCATCATAAACATAGTGATACCCCTGAAGATCCGCATTCAGCCAATGTATACGGCTTCTGGTATGCCCATATCGGCTGGATCATGGGTCCGGAGTACAAGCCTACCCGTTTTGACCTGATCAAGGACCATAAAGCGAAAGAACTGTTATGGCTGAATAAATGGCATATGGTACCAGCCGTGATCCTGGCAATTGCCGTGTATTTTGTAGGTAATAAGGTAAATGGTACCGGCTGGTTCGACTGGTCCGCAGGGTTATCTACCTTATTGATCGGTTTTTTCCTGAGCACTGTAATCTTATACCACGGTACTTTCACCATTAACTCACTTATGCACAAAATTGGTAATAAGAGATATTATACCGGCGATGAATCCCGCAACAGTGCCATCCTGGCGCTGATCACCCTGGGCGAAGGCTGGCATAACAACC
>NZ_DATMTE010000902.1:0-3789 GCF_035564935.1 Chitinophaga sp.
ATAAATAAATGGCTGGCTTTTGAATACCTCCACAAGTATTTCTTCCAGCGGTTTATTCACTTCGTTAATAGTGACCGGCACTGCTTTTTTAAGCAGGTCGTCTTGGTACACAAAAGCATAACCGGTTTGCGTTTTGATCTTCTCAAATATAGCCGGCAGCGACATGTTCACTCCCCTTATTGTTACTGTTTGAGCCATGGTAGTGGCATTCACCTGGAAAGTGGCAACAAGAATAAAACAAGCAATTAACTTCATCGGTAGTAAAAACGAGGCATGGAAGGGCCGCAGATATTTAAATCTGCCCCAAATGGGAATAAGATTCATTATCTTTATAATGTTTGGGTGATAAATGGTTGTAAAGCGATATTCTTACAGGCTGTTTGGACCCAAATGTTTTCATCCGGAAGTGTTGACCGCACTTCCGGATTTATTTTGGGTCTGCATGTACGCGGAAATTCTATGTACTGTTCATTGGCATCGGATGCTTATTTGGTTGATACGATAATTTTATTTCCATCCAGTTGGTAATGTACTGTACCAGTGGCTTCCAAAATATCCAGCATCTGGCTTACTTCACTTTTCCTGGAAAAAACGCCGGACAGGTTAATATTATCCACGTTGCCCCTGTACTCCACTGTAACATCATACCAGCGTGCAATTTGCCGCATGATGCCTTTAATATCCATCCGGTTAAAACGGAACTCCCCGTTTTTCCAGGCCAGCGCCCGTTCTATATCGGCTTTGGAAACTTTAAATTTCAGGTTGCTTTTCTCCAGCGTCGACTGCAGGCCGGGCGATAGCGAAGCATTACCGGCGGAATAAGCAGTTTCCACTTTTCCTTCCAACAGGGTTGTTTCAATAGCCGCTTCATCGCCATAGGCCATCACATTAAACTTTGTTCCGAGCACTTTTACCTTCATGGCATTGGGCAGGCCGGTGTTACGAACGGATACGGTAAACGGAACTTTTTTGCCCTGTTCTGAAAACACGGTGGCTACTTCAAAGTATCCTTCTCCCGACAATTCCACTTCCCTGCTCCCTTCATTAAATGCGACCGGGTACCGGAGCGACGACGCCGCATTGAGCCAGACCTTTGTTCCGTCTGACAGTGTAACACGGTATTGTCCGCTCCTGGGAGTAATAATGGTATTATAAGCCATCGATGATGACTGTCCCTGTTCATGTATTGGCACATAGGCTACCTTTCCATCTTCGGATTTTATGATCTGTATCCCGCTTTTATTGTCGATAGGTCCATCTGCAGCGCTATCCAGCTCAATTTCCTTTCCATTTGCCAGGATCAATGTTGCCCTGTTATTTCCGGCCTCTCCCTTCTTTACGGTTGTTTTTACGGCAAGTAACGGCTTGTTGGAGAACATACTCCGCTGCACCAGGAAGTAAGTGCCGATGCCCAGTATAATAGCCGCTGCCGCTGCAATTTTCAGTACCCCGGAACGCTGTTCTTTCCGCTGTTTTATGGTGAGATCTATACTTTTATCCAGGCGATCATGTATTCGTTCCCCTATCTGCGTTCTTAATGCTGCCAGCGCTTCATCAGCGGGGTCCTCTGCTGTAGCTGCTGAATAGAACCAGTCGTTTACCTGCCGGGTTTCCTCCTCGCTGGCTTCCCCCCGCAGGTATTTTTCTATAACGTGAATTGGTAAATCCATAATAATAGAAGTATACTGAACCGGGAATAATACCCATCGGAAATAAAAAAAAAGTGGAAATATTTTTAATTATCTAAAATTCAGCCGATTAATATGGTGATGGATGGATGTTTCATGCGGAAGGATGCGACAGGTAAAATTTGGTTCATCGGAAAAAAAGTATTAATATTAAGGTATTGTTATACTCCATTTGTATGCGACTCCATTTCTCCCTGGCCTCCTGCTTCCTTGCCCCCTTTGTTGCGGGTGCGCGGCAATTGCTGCGGATCATCAGTCACATTCAGATATTACCAGTTACCTGCAATATAGCGCAGGTTCGGCTTTACGTTCTTCAGCCACGGAACAGGCAGTACATAATAATTTCCCCGGATTATATGCTCCCTAATACCCTGAAATATGTTCAAGTATATTCAACTGGTGGACATGCTGACCACCTTATTCTGGAACAGAGAAGACTTTGAGTCCATTGCCCGGGGCGCCGGCTATAACCTTGGTAAGCTAATGCTTACAAGTGTTGCCTATCACAACTGGATGAACCTCGTTACCCAGGCATCCCAGTCGGTGGATGAAAAGAAAATGCTCGACCTCCTGCATTCAGCATTGATACTGCGACCGGATAACGACTACCTGTTGGCCATGCAGGCCGACTTAAACACCAGCTTCCAAAGCCCCATGGCAGGAAAACATGTAAGCTGGCAAGGGAAAAGCGCCCTGCAACAGGAAGGACTCACCAATAAACTGAGCACTCTCCTGCCGGTTAATTTCCTCGCAAAAGGTATTGACCGGTCAAAATGCGTTGCGAAAATCACCACCAGCGAATGCCTCGGCACCGGCTTCCTGCTCCGTGGTAATTACCTGCTTACCAATAATCACGTTATCCCCACCGGGGATATTGCCGCAAAAACAAGACTGCAGTTCAACTATGAATATAACGTTTCCGGCGCCCTGCTCCAGCCCATATACTATGACCTGGACCCCGACAATGGTTTCGAAACAGCGCCGGAAACAGATTGGACCATCGTAAAAATCAAAGGCGATGCCGTAAAGGAATTTGGTCATCTTACCCTCTCAGCCAACGGTGTAAAAGCAGATGATTTTGTGAATATTATCCAGCACCCCGGCGGCGATCATAAGCAGATTGCCCTCTATCACAACACGGTGGCGTATGCCAATGGCACTATTGTGCAATACCTCACTGATACGTTGCCCGGTTCCTCCGGTTGTCCCGTGTTCAACTCCGCCTGGGAAGTGGTAGCGCTGCACACCAGCGGCGGCTGGACGCAGGATCCCACTACCCTCAGGCCGGTGCTGCGCAACCAGGGAGCAGACATACGTGTTGTAAAAAGCGAAATAGCCGGACGTATCAAAGGCATTGAAATCTGAGTAATATGCAACTGAAGATTCAATATTTCAACCGTGCGTGCGATTTACTATCGGCCAGGATCTATCAGAAAGATCAAATATCCACCGTAGTACAGGGAAGTATTCCGGAAGAGGCCCGCGGCGACCTGGACTTTGAAGGAACCGCCTATGCCGTATGGCAGTCCGTAATAGGCGTTGCGGAGAAGGAAGGCACTGTAAAATCCGTACTAAAGATAGCGCAAACCCTCCGCGAGTTTGATGGGGAGATGGCAGCATTGGAGAATGACCTGGAACAACATATCATCCGGGATGAAATACCGGTAGATATCCGATCACATCATCGTGGGGAAGGCACGCCGTTCCGGGTATTATTTGTTGCCGATATAGCCAACCGCAGTGTGGTCAGGCAATTACGTAACCACCTGGCTGTTTATAGCGATTGTATAGAACTGCTGGATATCAGGGATGCACAGGATAACATTGCATGCAACTGGATATTGCTTATACTGACCCCCGACCTGGTGGGAGCAGACTGGCCCTGGTACCGGCTGGTACAGTATTGTATGACCTGTGATATAAGGGTAATACCTGTTCTGGCCAAAACCTGCGATTGGAAAAGAATTGAATATATCGGCAAAATGGTACCATTGCCCAACAACGGGATTTTTCTTTCAAACACCACTTTCTGGAATGACACAGACAGGGCCTACAATACTGCCGGAGAAGAACTGAGAAATATAGCTGCTGCCCTGGAACC
>NZ_DATMTE010000903.1:0-8408 GCF_035564935.1 Chitinophaga sp.
TCCAAGACAATCGCCGAAGGCGATCCGCTCCGCTGTATTATTTCTCCACGATCACCGGTATTACCGGGCTGTTGTGGGTTGGCGGGAGGTCCCCGGCAAATACGGAGAATTTCAGCTGATATTTGCCCGGCTTATCAGGCATCACTACTTCCAGGTTGATAAGGCGCCGGAGCACGGCTCTTTCCAGGGTCATGGACGATTTCACCGGTGGCAGCGCTTCGTCTTTGTCCATAAACCCGTAACCCAGTACCGGTTCATTGGTCCTGTCCAGCCGGATAGGCTGATGATAATTATTGTTGGGTTGCAGGATCACATTTACGTGTTCCCCGCGTTTTGCCCGGATGCTTTTCAGCGCAGGTTTCAGCTGTATCAGTGAATAAGAGTAGTAATCGGATTGAATGTAATAATCCCATGTGCCATAAACGGTTTTCAGGCTGTCTGTAATAGGGATGCCTGTACCCGGGTCGGATACTACCATTACAGGTTTACCCCAGAGCTGTGTTTCTGTGTCCCAGAAATTATACTGGCTCCTGCGGGCATAACGGCTATTAAGACTATAAGAAAGCTGCCCGGTGTAAAACATATATTTCGACGGCCGCTGGTAGCTGTTTACAAATACCACCGGTTTGCCTTGCGCCCTGGCGGCTACCAGCGATGTCCATTCTTTGTTATGGTGAATTTCAGGTCTTATTTCCACCCCGGGCATAAAATCCCATACCATGTACACCCGTGTTACCAATACCAGTAATAACGTAACAGGCAAGGTATACAGCAACCATTTCTGCGACCAGCCTTTCCTTACAATGGCCTGGTGCGCCAGTATCACTACCGGTGTAAAAAGCATTACCGTCCAGTTAGCCTCTACCCTGCCTTTGAAAGTGCTGAGGAGGAAAAAGGACAACACGCCTATTACACAAAATTTCAGGGCGCGTTCAAAAGAATTGGTGATAGGACTGCGGAAAGCGTAGAACAGTATAAGCCAGCCCATTAGAGGACCAAACAATAATAATTGCCCGCCCAGGTAATCCAGCGAGTAACTGATATCATAGGAAGATGCGTTCCTGTCTACCAGGTGATACTGCAGTGAAGGGAAGGCATGTGTGTATTGCCAGTAAATATGCGGCAGGAACAGTACTGTGGTGAGTATACAGGCTACATAAAACTTGAAAACCTTTAACAGGTTTATGTTAGAGAGCAATGTAAAAAATACCAGCAGGATGCCGTGATATTTACTGTAAAACATCAATGCCATGGAAATGCCCAGTAACACGGTATTCTTCCAGGTTTGCTCATTGATAAAATTGCGGTAAACCCAGAAATATACAGCGGCAAAAAAGATGAGGGGCAGGTCCGGCACTGCCAGTATGCCACCTATCTGCATGGCGCCCATGGATCCTACCAGCAGGTAAAAGAGCTTATTATCCTTTGAAGCCACCAGCCTGCCCGTAATCCAAAGGGTGAGTGTATTTACTATTACAATGAGCAGCCGTACCCCCAGTTCATTATGAAAGATGCCGTACCCGATTTTAATGAACAGCGCAATCATGGGCGGGTGATCAAAGTAGCCCCAGTCCATATGACGGGAATACACCCAGTAATAGGCTTCATCATCCCACAACTCGGAGAAGCAGGCCTGCAGGAGGCCCAGCACCAGCCAGGAGAGGAGGAACAGATTTCTATACTGGTCTTTTTTCAGAAAGCGAATTAGTGCGCTCATGCGGATATTCAGTATTATTAATCCTGCGAAGATAGGGCTATTAACAGTATACTGTAGTTTCCCAGTTAGAGGCGATGGCTACCAGTGCGGCATCATATCCTACTGCAATACGGCCGGATGCCTGCTCACGGCCAATTGCACGGGCCGGGTACAGCGATGCCATACGTAAAGCTTCTTCCAGCGGAATACCTACCTGCTCCACACAATTGCGGACAGCTTTGGTCATGGTGAGCCGTGAGCCGGATAAAACACCCGTGGCGCTCACATAACGGTCTGTCTCTTTAATATAAATATATCCGCCTTCTTTATTTTCTTCTACGGCATCTGTGATCAGGAACAGGCGCTCTTTCATGATCTTTTTACTGATCCTGATGGAGGCAAAGTCCACATGCACACCATCTGCTACTATGCTGGCAGATACTTGAGGATGATCGTAAATAGCCCCAACGAGGCCGGGAGCGCGGCTCTCCAGGGGCGACATTGCATTAAAAAGATGGGTAGCATGGTGAATACCGGCATCAAACGCCGTATAGGCTTGTGCGTAAGTGGCATTACTATGCCCGGCAAATATCACGATGCCGGCGGCTTCCAGCTGTCTTACCAGTTCAGGATCACAGCATTCCGGCGCCAGGGTCATGATCTTCACCACATCGCGGCCATTTTCCAGGATCCAGTTAATATCTTCCTGCGTAGGGGAATGAATGTATTGTTCGAGATGTGCGCCTTTTTTCTTAGGGTTAATAAAAGGTCCTTCCAGGTGTAAACCCAGTACGCCCTGGCCACCCTGTTCCCAGTAAGCCCTTACAGCCTTCATGGCTTCGAGCATAATTTCCGGGCTGATGGTAGCCACGGTAGGCATGATCCAGGCAGCGCCGCCGCCTTTGCTGTAAGCCACGGTAGCCGCCAGTGAAGTAACCGACGGATACATGGAAAACACCTGGCTGTTGCCGCCATAGATCTGGAGATCTATAAAAGCAGGAGCCAGCAGGGCGCCTTTCAGGTCTGTTTCGCTGCCGGTGGCTTTCCAGTCTGAGGAGGGAACAATACTGGTAATTTTCCCTTCCTGCGTAATCAATACATGATCATCTAATATCTCTTCCCCGGTAAATATCCGGGCATTGACGTAGGCAACAGACATAACAACAAATTTTACAGGCGTTAAATGACTTCGTATAGCTCAAGCGGCAGACCGTCGGGATCTGCAAAAAAAGTAAACCGTTGACCGGTATGGGGATCTGTCCGGAGGGGTTCTGTACTCACCCCTTTTTGCTGTAATTGAGCCACAGCGGCTTCAATATCGGCCACTGCAAAAGCGAGGTGGCGAAGCCCGCAGGCCTCCGGATGGCTGGGCCGCGGCGGCGGATCGGGGAATGAGAACAGTTCAATGATATACTGGTTGCCCAGTGCCAGGTCCAGTTTCCAGGAGTCCCGTTCCTCCCGGTATACTTCACGTATTACCTGCAGGCCCAGCACACCGGTATAAAATGCCTTACTCCTGGAGTAATCGGCACAAATAACCGCGATGTGGTGGACTGCCTGTAATAACATATCAATATTTTGCTGCTGGTTAGAAGGATGTAATTATCCCTTTGGAATAATTGTAAATGCGTCGGCATCTTTCAGGAACGGAATATTTTTCCTTACCTCTTCGAGCCGCTCACGTTGAAGGGTATACGTAAAGATGTCTTCGTCGTGTGATTTGCGGTAAATGATTTCTCCCATCGGATCAATGAGGCTGGTTTCCCCGCTGTGGTAGATATCGTTACCATCATTGCCCACCCGGTTTACCCCGATGGCAAATACCTGGTTTTCAATGGCACGGGCCTGTAACAGGGAGGTCCAGGCGGTTTTGCGCCGCTCCGGCCAGTTGGCCACATACACCAGCACATCGTAGGCTGCTTCATTGGTACCGGGCTGAATGCTGTTGCGCGCCCATACCGGGAAACGCATATCGTAACAGATGTTCAGGTTTATTTTCCAGCCTTTTACCTGGGCAATAAGACGTTTATCTCCCGGTGTATAATGTTCGTGCTCACCTGCATAACCAAACAGGTGGCGCTTATCGTAGATGCCATAAGTGCCATTGGGCAGCATCCATATGAGGCGGTTAAGATATTCGCCGTTTTCTTCAATGATCAGGCTGCCGGTGATAATGATATTTTTCTCTGCCGCCTTCTTCTTCATCCACTGCACTGCGCTTCCATCCATTGTTTCGGCCAGGCGTTCCGGTTGCATACTGAATCCTGTGCTGAACATTTCGGGTAAAAACACCACTTCGGTCCTTTCCCCGATGCTGTTGATTTTCTCATCAAACATACGCAGGTTGGCTTCCTTATCTTCCCAGTGCAATTGGGCTTGTATGAGTGTTACTTTCAGATCTGACATTATCGGTTATTGTGGTCACAAAATTACGGCCTGACGGGTTAGAAACTTTTCAAATTATTGCCCGCTTAAGCCTCATTCTTTGCGATTTGTTCAAGTGCCCCGTTGATAAGCTCCTGTTCAAAGCCTTTTTGCAGGAGGTGCTGCATGGTTTTATACTTCCGTTTCAGGGCTGTTTCACCTTTGAGCGACTGGTATTTCTTCTCTGCCAGCTTATGAAGTACGGCGATGTAATCATCTTCATCAATTTCCTCCATTCCCTTTTTGATGCAGTAGGCGGATACCTGTTTCTGCTTCAGCTCCACCAGGATCTTTTTGCGTCCCCATTGTTTGATGCGGAACTTACCACCGGCATAGGCTTTGGCAAACCTTTCCTCGTTGAGGAAATTATCTGCTATCAGCTCCGCAATGGCTTCGTCTACCTCTTCCCCTCTCAGGCCCAGTTCCAGGCATTTGTACTTTGTTTCCTGGTGACTCCGCTCCTGGTACGCACAAAACTGCCGGAGCTTTAGTATGGCGGTTTTCATGTCATTTATCTTACTATTCTCAGCTTGGCGTAGTTCAGCATAATTTTCTTCTCACCACCGCCTTTGGGGAAATGGATGGTAGCGATCCTGTTATTGGGTGCACCTTCCAATGCCGCGATGGTACCAAATCCAAATTTCTGGTGTTCCACCTGCATACCGGGTTCCATGCCAGCCGGATCATCCGGGGCAAAATCGGCAGAGGGCACGTGGGTAGTAGCCGGAGAAAACGCTGGTTTGGCGGCAGGTTTTTGTGTTACCGGCTGAGAAGGCTGTGATGGCGACTTTTTCCGGTCGAACATATTGTTCGCATTGCTCCATCCCAAATTGCCCCCGCCGCCAAAGGCATTGCGAACACTGCCCCCGCCGGCATAGCTGCGGTCAATGAACTTTTCCGGCATTTCTTCCAGGAAACGACTTGGCTCGTTTTGTACCAGGTTGCCAAAACGGTAACGGCTGTTGGCGTAAGTAAGCCATAACCGGGCCTTAGCGCGGGTAATGGCCACGTAGAACAGTCGCCTTTCCTCTTCCAGTTCTTCCCGGGTGTTGATAGACATCCCACTGGGGAACAGGGTTTCTTCCAGCCCCACCGTGAATACCACCGGGAACTCCAGCCCTTTTGCCGCGTGGATGGTCATCAGCTTCACCACGTCGCTGTTTTCATCATTGCCCTGATCGGCATCCGTGAGCAGGGTGATCTGCTGGAGGTAGGAACCCATGCTTTTATCGAGCAGTTCTCCTTCTTCATCGGGGGTTTCGGTAAATTCCTTAATGGAGTTTAAGAGTTCCTGCACGTTTTCATAACGGGCAAGCCCCTCCGTAGTTTTATCGTTGAACAGTTCTTTTACAATGTTGGTAGATTTACCCACTGCAACCGCCACATCATAGGCGTTATGCGAAGAGAGCATTGCCTGGAAACTTTTGATCATGATCACAAACGCTTCTATCGCTTCCACAGTACCGCCTTTAAACCCAAATTCACGCGCCCTTTCCAGCACTTCCCACATCGTAAGATTATGTTCATTGCTGAGCACAATGGTTTTTTCGATGGTGGTTTTACCGATGCCGCGTACAGGATAGTTGATGATCCTTTTCAGGCTTTCCTCATCGCGGGTATTCATGGTAACGCGGAGATACGCTACATAGTCTTTAATTTCCTTGCGCTGGTAAAACGACAGTCCCCCGAAAATGCGGTATGGGATCGCTTTCCGGCGAAGGCTTTCCTCGAAGGAGCGGCTTTGCGCATTGGTACGGTAAAGAATTACGAAGTCGCGGTTTTCGTAGTGATTCCGCAGTTTTTGTTCTGCAATGGTATCGGCTACAAATTTACCTTCTTCGTTGTCTGTCATGGTACGTACCAGTTTAATGGTATCGCCTTCGGTGTTATCTGTCCAGAGGTTCTTTTCGATCTGTCCTTTGTTATGTGCAATTACCTCATTGGCTACATTCAGGATGGACTTTGTGCTGCGGTAGTTCTGTTCCAGTTTTACCACTTTCACATCGTCATAGTCTTTTTCAAACTGGAGGATATTTTCGATGGTGGCGCCGCGGAAGGAATAGATACTCTGGGCGTCATCTCCCACTACGCAGATATTTTCGTTCACCGCCCCGAGCAGTTTGATGATCTCGTACTGGGCGGGGTTGGTATCCTGGTACTCATCGATCATGATGTACTTGAACTTGTGCTGATATTTATGCAGTACTTCCGGGAATGTTTTGAGGAGTACATACATTTTAAACAGCAGGTCATCGAAGTCCATAGCGCCGTTCTTAAACGTGCGTTTGGCGTACATGTCATATATTTTGCCGATCAGCGGCCTGTTGGCGCGCATGTCTTCCTGTTGCACCAGGTTGTCCAGCTGGTATTCTTCCGGTCCCATGAGGCTGTTTTTGGCAGCGGAGATACGGTTATATACGAAGTTGGGTTTATAGTGTTTATCGTCGAGATTCAGTTCGTTGATAATGGTTTTGATAACGCTTTTGGCGTCGTCGGTATCGTAAATGGTAAAGTCGTTCGGATAGCCGAGGCGGTGAGCTTCTGCACGCAGGAGGCGGGCAAATACAGAGTGGAAGGTACCTATGTAAAGGTTACGCGCTTCGCTGCCTCCGAGGATCTTTTCCACACGTTCCTTCATTTCACGGGCGGCCTTATTGGTAAAGGTGAGGGATAAAATATTAAACGCATCCACGCCGTTCCGCATCAGGTGCGCTATACGGGTGGTGAGCACCTTGGTTTTTCCCGAACCGGCGCCTGCTACAATCATCAAAGGGCCGTTGATATGTATTACTGCTTCCCGCTGTTGTTCGTTAAGCTCATCTAAATAATTTGCCTTCATCACGACTGCTGTTTATAGATTTTCTGAAGTGTGTAAAAGTACGAAAAAGGAATAGAATCGCCTTCGGCGATTTAAATTGTCTTGGAGCAGGATTACGCTGATTTTACTGATTTCTTTGATTTTTATTTTTGGGATTTATAAATGATTAAGGGAGATAAGAGCGAAAACATCCGCCTATATCTCCCTTAATCTTATAAAAAATCAAAATTGATCCAATCCGATAAATCAGTAAAATCAGCGTAATCCTGCTCCAAGACAATTTAAATCGCTGAAGGCGATCTCCGCTACGGTTTTGCGCCGAGCGCTTTCATAAAGCGGAAATGGGATACCACCGCTCCCTGCATAGTAGGGATGCAGTTGTAAGTAAGATTATGTTCTGCGCACTTGGCCGCCACAATTTTACTGAGGGCGGGGTAGTGCACATGGCTGATCCTTGGGAACAGGTGATGTTCTACCTGGTAATTGAGACCTCCAACGAGCCAGGAAATAATTTTATGTCCTGGTGCGAAGTTAGAAGTGGTTTTGATCTGGTGAATGGCCCATTCGTTTTCAATCAGCCTGGCATCTTCACCTACTGCTTCAAACTCGGTTTCCTCCACTACGTGCGCCAGCTGGAATACAATGGCCAGGGTGAAGCCCATTACTATGTGCATAACAGTAAAGCCGATGGCCCATGCCTGCCAGCCCAGCAAAAGGATAGGAAGTGCAATATAAAAAGCGATATACAATACTTTGCTGCCCCAGAACACCATATGGTCTGTTAGTTTCATAGGTTGCAGGGGGGTGGTGTATACTTTACGGCTGAGGTACTTCACAAAATCCATGATAAATACCCAGGCGAAAGAAGAAATGGCATATATCAGTACCACATAAATATGCTGGATCCGGTGCATTGGCACCCATTTCTGGGAGCTACACTGCCGCATGAGCGGGCTTTTGGCGATATCATCATCCAGGCCGTCTACATTGGTGTAGGTGTGATGGATGATGTTATGCTTCTGTTTCCAGATAAAAGCGTTGCCGCCTAATGCGTTAAGGGTGAGGCCGAGGGCATCATTTACCTTGCCGTTGGTAGAATAACTTCCATGGCAGGCGTCGTGCATCACATTAAATCCAATACTTGCCAGCACAAAGCCCAGTAATGCGCAAAGAGTTATCGAGAGTACAGCTGGCATTGATATGAACAGCACGGCTGCATACAGGGCTACTGCCACAGGAATAAGGACGGCTGTTTTGATATATAGTTTCCAATTACCGGTTTTCCGGATGTTATTTGTTTTAAAATACTCCTCCACAGCGGATTTCAGCGCCGGAAAGAATAAAGCATTTTTGTTGTTGAAAGTCACTTTTGGCATAAAAAATAAGCATTGTTGTTGCCGGGCGTACAGAAAGTTGTAGGGAAACCGGGAAAAAAATTGAAACTATACGCTAATAAACGGCTTTAAACCG
>NZ_DATMTE010000904.1:0-8670 GCF_035564935.1 Chitinophaga sp.
CTTGCCCATTGGTTGCCGTACTGTGCTTTTCTCCCGATATAGCCTGTTTCTGTAGAGAAATTTTCCAGGAAAGAATATAAACCGGTTAACCACGTATTGGTTTGCGGACGACGGAAGCTGGCAATCAATTGCCAGGAGCCGGTTTCAGGGGCATAGAACCAGGAAGTAAATTCCGTTTTGTTATTTGCCACCGGTACTGCATGCGTTAAAAAACGGTAGGTAGTACCAGCCTGCCAGTTGTATACGAGATAGCTTTGTCCGCCTGCGCCCTCATTGCCAAAGGAACCCGTTTGTACGCCAGGCCCTTTGCGCAGCAGCTCTATCTTCAATGAATCAGGGATGCTATTGGGGTCATCTGTATTGGCAGGACTCCAAACAGAAAACAACACCCTTCTTTCCGTGGTACTGTTTACCTGTATACCGAAATATCCCTGGCTGAAGCCATTAGACATAAAGTAAGATCCAACCGGGTCCTGGCCGGCGGGTACTGTTACTTCATTATAAAACCACTCCACGTTTTTACCCGCCGGCGATGTATATCCCAGGTGTACAGAAGGACCTCTCCTGCCCCAGTATACGTCCGTTTGAATGTAATTAAGCCGGCCGCCGGTGGCGGTACCGCTGATGTACAGGTCCGACAGGTCCGCATAATAGCTACCCGTTTTAGATACGCCCTGGAAGTCTACTTTCACATAGCCGGTATCCGTTAGGTTGAAGTCTCCCACATCAATGGTGTGGTAACTGCTGCCGGAAGCCGTAATGGTTTTCGACTGGCCTGCTGCGGTGATCTTCAGCTGGCTGCTGCCGGCCGGCACCTTCCCCCGTAATGCCAGGTGCAGTGTACCCGTAGCGCTGGTACGGAAATACGCGCTGAAAATAGCACTACTGCTAGTCCAGTTGGCCAGGCCATAATCCGCCACCACTTCCGCGGCGCCGGCGCTGCTTTGTGTAAGCCAGGCATTACTCCCCAGCGCAACCGCAATATCCGTAATGCCGGAAGCTTTAGCGGTGGCGGGCAACAGGCTGTCTTTCGGGGTTACAGCAGATAAGGAATAATTCCTGGAACAGGACGACAGGATAAGGCATCCGAATGCGAATGCAAGCGATAATTTTGGTTTCATTGCACTGTTATGTTTGGTTAAAAAAGAAAAATGGGTTCCCTGGTTTTTCGTTTGTTCTTCCACGTGGTAATACCTGAATTTAGTTACCCTGGTAATTATATAGCAACTGCTCCTCCCAATTATGACATTGTAATGACGTCCGTATTTTACCAAACAGGCCGATTGTGTTATTTATCTCCCTAAAAAAATAATATTAAACACATAGGGGTAAGCAGAGGGCATGGTGTCTTCCTCTAAAGATTAAAAATCAGCATTTTTATGAGTCTGCAATATAAACACCAACAACCCATGCAACTAAAGAAAAGATATGCCTGTTTGTTAATTATCCTGTTTGCATTTACACCTGTGCAACAGCTGTGGGCCCAGCTGGGCGCCACTTCTCCTGATGGCCCGGGCATAGGGATCAGCGTAGATTACCTGCCGCCTTCGCGCTACATCCGGCCGGAAGACAGTGTAAAAACCGGGTCCACTACCTCACAGCAACGCTATAATTTTGGCGCCGTATTTAACCTGGGGAGTCATGTGGATACCGCTACCGGGAAGGTACGCAACTGGACGCTGGCGGCTTCCGGCAGCTACACTAAAATGATGAACAAAGATTATGATAACCGGATCTTCCCCGAAGAATTGCTGGGTACACAACTGGCGCTGCAACATTTCCGGAGCATCCGCAACCGGTGGGGTATGGTAAGCGTGTTATCTGTAGGACTTTTCACCGATATGGAAAAGATCAATGGCAAAGACATTTTTATCAACGGGGGTGTATTGTTTGTAAAGCAACATAACCGGCATTTTTCCTATGGAATAGGTGCCATGTTTACCAATACTTTTGGTACGCCTATGTTACTGCCTGCGGTGCTCGTTAAATGGCAAACCGAAAGCAAGTTCAGGATAGACGTAAATTTCCCTGAAAAGATAAGCGTATCCCACCGGTTGAATAAACAAACCGACCTGGCGCTGGCATTCCGTATGCGTGGCTCCTCCTACGATGTGGAAAATGCGCCGGATAAAAAGCGGCTGATGGGTTACTCAGAACTGAGTGTGGGGCTTGAAAACACCTGGCGTTTGAGCAGGCATATTGATTTTGTGGCATCGGGAGGCAGTATCCTTTACAGTGGCATTGCCTTCCGGGAGAAAAGTTTATCGGAGATGTTTTCTGACAAACCGATGCATAGGTTGGCCACCAATTACTTTTTCAGTGGCGGGTTGCGGTGGAATTTCCAGCCGCGTAAATAGTATGCCTGTTTTTAGCAGAACCGGTCACTGTTTGCACAAACAGCGACCGGTAAAATATTATTATCTCACTTCATAAGGAGGTTGTGCAGGCGCCTTATAGGGCTTTGTTTGCAGCAGGTTCTTAATTTCAGTGATGGCCCTTTCCAATTGCGGATCGATGCCTTTGGCCATATCGCCAAGGTTTTCATCTACCGCAATATCAGGATCAACACCGTGTCCTTCGCGGAACCAGGTACCATCACTGTTGAACATACGGAACGATGGCACTGTGATCACACCACCATCGATCAGTGCAGGGGTATTGCTGATACCAATGAGGCCGCCCCAGGTACGGGTACCTATAATGGGGCCCAGGCCTGCTTTGCGGAAGTAATCCGGAAACGCATCGCCGCCGGAACCACTCCAACCGTTGATGAGCATTACCTTGGGGCCAAAATTGGCATAGGAAGGCCATTGGGTGGGTGTACCGTTACGGGTAGCCCAGTAAGCCAGTGGCTTGCGGTTCAGCATTTCAATAAAGCGGTCAGGGATCTGGCCTCCATTGTTGAAGCGTTCATCAATCACAAGGGCTGCTTTATCCCACTGCGCGTTGAACTGGCGGATCAGTTCATCCTGTCCGTCGATGCCCGTACTTGGCACAAAAATGTATCCTACCTGGTTATTGGTGGCATCGGCAACACGCTTTCGGTTACTCTCTATCCAGGCCAGGTGGCGCAGGCGGTATTCGCTGCCGATAGTTTTCACGATGGCGGTTTTAGCGCCTTCCGTGGAAGGACGGTTGTTCCAGGTGAGCTCCACTACTTTTCCGGCCAGCGACTGGAAAACGCCAAAGGGCTCCTGCGCGGTGGTAAGCGGCTCGCCGTTTACGGCCAGGATATAATCTCCTTCATGAATATTTACACCGGGTTCGTCCAGCGGGTTGCGGGCTTCCGCATTCCAGGGTGCGCCGCGGATAATGCGTTTGATCTTATAGTACTTGCCATCTGCCTGCCAGTCGACCCCAAGGTACCCTACATTTTCATGCTTACTGTCTTCCACATCTCCGCCGAAGTTGTAGGTATGCGAGGCATTCATTTCTCCCAGCAGCTCATTGATCACAAAGCTCACTTCCTCGCGGGTGCGGGCGCCTTCCAGGAGATGCAGGTATTTGTCTTTTACGTTATTCCAGTTGACGCCGTGCATATGCGGGTCATAGAAGAAATCGCGTTCCATGCGCCAGGTGTCCATAAACAGCTGTTTCCATTCTTCCGCAGGGTTTACGGTCATTTCCATTTCTTCCAGGCGCATAGTGGTGTCGATCTTCTGGTTTTCGGCCACTTCAATGATGCCATAGGGGCCATTGTTCACCAGGATTTTATTACCATCGGCGGAAAGTTCGTACTGGCCGGGGTCTTTGATAATGGTTTTCACCTGTTGGGTAGCAATATCATAATACTGCAGGGTAGCTTCCCCGTTGCTTTCCTCATCAGCCGGCGGTGTGCTGCTTACAAACAGGATCTTGCCTTTCACCGCGCCGAGGCGGGAATAATTACCGCCTGGCACGGGGAGCAATACCATCCTTGCTTCCATGTTATCCAGGTCGATGCCGGTGGCAGTTTCCTTTTTCTCTTCCGCGGGTTTTTCTTTCTTGCCTTTTCCTTTTGTGGTGGCGGGTTTTTCCGGCTCCTTCCTGTCGTCCTTTACATTTACAGCATCGTTGCGCGTAGCCAGCAGGGAAGGTGTTTCCTTTTCCAGGCCAATTGCCCCGATCACGGTGCTGTTTGCATAAATAAACGTATTGTCGATGCTGCTGTAGGTAGGTTTGAACGATTGGTTGGTAAGTACATACAGGTACTTTCCTGCTTCATCAAATACGGGGCGGCTCACATCATAAAAGCCGCCGGTTACCTGGTGTCGCTGGTTGTTTTTGGTATCAAAAAGGAATACTGCTTCATGACCGTTGTCCATATCGCGGCTATAGGTAAGCCACCTGCTGTCGGGTGTCCAGCTGAAGCGGAAGCCTTCCAGTACATCGGGTGAATAATGAAGGGCTTTATCTACCGCGGTGGTTTTGCCGGTAATAATATCCAGCACCCATATTTTCAGTTCCTGGTCGATGAAAGCTATTTGTTTGTTGTTGGGCGACCAGTAGGGGCGGTAGCGGAATCCGGGGCCGTAATGGGTTACCTGTTTTGCCTGGTCCTCCTTACCGGCGGTAGCCAGCCAGAGTTCATATTCGCCTGACTTATCGCTCCACCAGGCGATGGTTTTGCCATCCGGCGACCATACCGCGTAGCGCTCCGCTATGCCGCTGGTACGGGTAAGATCTTTTATATAGCCTTTTACTGCGGGTACGGAGAATATATCGCCACGGGCGCTGATAAGTGCGCGCTGGCCATCGGGACTTACGGCGGTTGACTGTATATACCTCGCAGTGCGTTGGGTGCGTGGTTTCATTGCTGCCAGGTCGGTGGTAATATTGACCTTCACTTCAGCGGACTGCTGTGTGCTGAGCGACATCACAAATAATTTACCATTGGCTTCGTACACAATATCGTCCGGGCCCATTGAAGGAAAGTGAACGTCATAGTCTTTGTAGCTGGTGATCTGTTCGTATGCTTTGGTATTCACATCATACCGCCAGAGGTTCATTCTTTTTTCCGTACCGCGGTCGGACAGGAAGTAAATGAAATTGTTGTACCACATAGGAAATTCATCGCCGGCTTCGCTTTTAGCGGAGATGTTTTCCGACAGTTGTTTCGTAAAATCATACACATGGATCTCTGCTTTCATCCCGCCCCGGTATCTTTTCCAGTTACGGAAGCTTTGTGAGCGGGTTACGAGGGCCATTTTGGAGGCATCGGGCGACCACGATCCAAATTCAGCATAGGCCAGCGGCAATTTGGTGGCGGCGCCGCCGGTTTCGGGAATGGTATAGAACTGGTTGAAACGTTCTTTGGTACTTTCCCTGCCGGAGGCGAAAAGTACCTGTTTGCCATCGGGCGTCCAGTCCACCACACGATCCGTACCGCCGTATTCTGTGAGGCGTAAAGGCACGCCGCCGGCTACCGGCAACACATACACGTCGGTATTACCATCGTAATTGGCGCTGAAAGCGAGTTTACTGCCATCCGGCGAAAATTTGGGAAAGGTTTCCACTCCGGGCGGGGAAACCAGTTTGATGGCCGTACCACCGGTTTTAGGAACGATCCAGATGTCGTTGGCATAGGAAAATGCAATTTGCGACCGGGATACATCGGGATAGCGGAACAGGCCGGCATCTACCTGTGCCATAGCCTGTTTTCCTGCCATAGCAGCAAGAAAGAACAGGGCGGTTCTTTTCATCATAAGCGTTTTGAATTTTTAGATCATACCACACCAGGGCGGTTTATTTTTGTTGCGGATTAAAAACGTATTTGCTAATCTATGCAAATCCCGTGATTTCATAATTACCTCTGGTCACAAAAAGAATTTCACGGTCACCGGTACACGTATACCGGTTATTTCCCGGTGTGCATAAAAATGTAAAATAGCCGCTATGGGGAGTATCGGGCGAAAATGCCCGTGCATAAAGGCCGTGTTGCGTTATATTCCCCGTCTTTTACGCAAAAAAAACCGATCTTTGTTAGGTATCAAATTAATACATGCATATGGCTAGATCCCAGGAAACAGTTGGTAAAAAAGAAAAAGAAAAGAAAAAAGCTAAACAACGGCAGGATAAACAGGAAAGAAAGGAAGAACGAAAGAAAGAGAATGCAAAAGGAAAGGGCCTCGAAGATATGATGGCTTACATTGATGAGAATGGCAACATCTCTTCTACTCCCCCTGATCCAAGTAAGAAAAAAGAGATCAATGCGGAAGACATTCAGCTGGGACCAGGCAGACAGCTCCCCGAAGAGCCGGCAGACCCAATCCGCAAAGGTGTGGTAAAGTTTTTTAATGAATCCAAGGGCTACGGTTTCATTATCGATCAGCAAACGCAGGACAGCGTGTTCGTACACATTAACCAGCTGACTGAGCCGATCAAGGAAAAAGATAAAGTAACTTTTGAAGTGGAAAGAGGACAGAAAGGTCCGAGTGCTGTTAATGTAAAGAAAGAAGTAAAAAGCTAAACTGTAAAGGGTATGGCTTTATTGAAATAAAAAAATCTGAGCGGTTACCGGTAATCGCTCATTTTTGTGCGTGGTTGGTGCTGAGCCACCTTCCCAAAAAAATACAGCGTGCCAAATCCACTGAAAAAATTCTTCCAGCGCCCTATTATCTGGCTTTCCAACAGGTTTTCTTCACAGCCTGATAAATTACAGGTATTCGCTTCCCTATCACAACTCCAGGAGGAAATCCTGAAAGGCAACCGGCAAAAGGGGCTCATTGTACCCTTCGATTATGAGCATAGCCGCTTCATTATTTTCTCCGACCAGCATAAAGGCGGTAAAGACGGAGCGGATGACTTCATGGCCGCAGAAGACAACTTCGTAGCGGCACTCCGGTATTACTACGATAAAGGCTATACCCTCATCAACCTGGGCGACTGTGAAGAACTGTGGGAATGCCCGCCAGCTACCGTGATCCGCGAATACCGCAATACCCTGCTGGAAGAAGCCCGCTTTTTGCAACAACAGCGTTACTTCCGCGTGTTCGGTAACCACGACCTGGAATGGCATTACGCTGTACCAAGACAACAATTCCTGAAGAATATTTTCGGGAAGAAACTGAAAGTATATGAAGGATTGATCCTTCAAACCAGGTACCAGGACCACGATTACCGCATTTACCTTACCCACGGCCACCAGGGCGACCTGCGCAGCGACGGCAACGCTTTCAGCAAATGGTTTGTAGCCGCCATATGGACACCCGTGCAACGGTTCTTTGATATCCGCATGGATACGCTTTCCGACTCTTTCGACCTGGCCGACCGTCACAATATCATGATGTATGAATGGAGCATCCAGTATAAAAAAACTTTCCTGATCTCAGGGCATACCCACAAACCGGTATTTGCCTCATTGGATCATATTGATAAGCTCACGAAGCAACTGGATAAAGCCCGCGCCCAGGGAGATGCAGCGCAGGTAAACATCTTACAAAAAGCATTGGCAGCAAGGCAGGCAGAATATGCAGGTAAACAGCTGGTAAAAACAATGGCGCATCCTTCCTATTTCAACACCGGCTGCTGTTGCTTCAGCGACGGAGACATTACCGGGCTTGAAATAGCCGATGGAGCCATCCGGCTCGTAAAATGGAAGAAAGACGTACAGGGGAAGTCCCGGGTAGTGCTCGAAGAATCCCCCTTATACTATTTATTTGATCAGATGACCTGATCCGCTACGGGCTGCCGCACCGGCGTATGCTGCACCTGCTCCAGGAAAGCCTGCTTTACCACTTTGGCCGTTTTGTGATCGCCGGTATGACTCCACCCCGGCGGCATTACAATATATAACAGCTTATTTTTTATACCCGGTGCTTTCCGCACATCCTTCCATAAACCGTATAATTCCCCGAAATAAACATCCAGGAAATTGTTAGGATTCATTTCTCTTGAAATACCATACTCAATTTCCATGTCGCGCTTTTCATGCTGGAAGGTACCAAACACTTTATCCCAGATATTAAGCAGGTTGCAGAAATTGGTATCCATGTACAGGGGATTTTTTGCATGATGTACCCGGTGATGCGATGGCGTAAGGATGATCCTGTTCAGGAAGCCAAGACGCCCGTCTTTAATAAGGTTCTCTCCCACGTGAATAAAAGATCCCCAGGTACCATCAATGAACATGATGATAAAAAGCAAGGGGGGATTCACTCCCATCAGGATACAGATGCTGGTACGGATCACATCAGCATACGGCGCTTCCAGGAAAAAGTGCGCATAGGTAACCGAAAGGTTCATGGTTTGAGGCGCATGATGCGTAGAATGCAGGCACCAGAACAAACGTACTTTATGACCATAATAATGATAAATAAAATGCGAGAACTCCCAGATCACGTACCCGTAAATAAACCAGTACCATTTAAGCGACGTATTGAACAATGCATACTTCTCCAGTAATCCAATACAAAAAGCTACTGCTGCAATAGAAATAAATCGCGAAATAAACCGGTTCGCCACGAAGATGAAAAAAGGCATTTTATAGTCTTCGATCTTAAACTTCTTGTAAAAAACGGCCCGTCCTATTTCCAGCAACAGGAGAAAAGGCACCAGTGGCGAGATAACGGAGAAGATCCCGTTCAGGGTAAGCAGCACCTTATAATTCCCCGTTTTACATATTTCAATGAGTTGTGTGATTCCCAGGAATCCTAAGATTTCCCTGAATACAGTTTCAATAACAACCATAAC
>NZ_DATMTE010000905.1:0-17642 GCF_035564935.1 Chitinophaga sp.
GGATTATAAGGTAAGGGCTACATTTGATCCATACAAAATAACCTGTTGACATGAACATGCTTTTTTATTACGACGAATTATATAAAGCTGCTGTAGAAAGAATTAATAAGCTGGTAGATGTTTCTGTTGCCCAGAAAAATGCATTGATCCAGCGCTTGAAAAGCCAGGCGCCTTTTTTAGCTACCACTACAGAAGATATAGACCTTGTTGCCCAAAGGATGATGAACTCCCTGGGAATGGTGCTGTGCCCGGATGCAGCTGCAGACTTTGCAGGAGGCAGTAAACTCCTTGAATTGGAGATGTTGAACAACGGCGAATAACCCGCCGCTTCTTTTCTTTTTAGGGTAGAAATTTTCCCCAGCGGGAAATTATCAGGCCCCGGAAACATATCAATGCACCGGGGGAAAAGGCTCTGCCATTCCACGCTCAAAAGCAACGAACGGCTTCCCTGCCGCCACACGTGCCGGCCAGTCGGGGTTGGCCAATGCCGCCTTTCCAAGCGAAATAAGATCCGCATGTCCTTCCGATAATGCCCTTCCTGCCACAGCCAGTTCTTCCATACCGCCATTGGCAATTACCGGTACCTGTATTATACGTTTAGCCATTCCCGTGAGTGTTTCCCCATTTGCATAGGCGCCAAGTTTTTCCCAGGTGCTGCCCTCGCCTGAAATGTGTACGTAATCCGGCACTGCCTTTTTTACTTCTTCCAGCAACGCTGTTGCCGTAACGGCGCCATCCGGCCAGCGATAAGTGAAGTTATTCACCTTCCCTTCAGACAACCGCAGCCCTATAATAAACCCCGGAGGAACAACCTGCCTGATAGCGTTGATAATTTCAGCGATTATACGGAAACGGTTGGCTACGGACCCGCCATATTCATCTTCCCGCAGGTTGGTGTAGGAGGTCAAAAACTGGTCAGGCAGGTAGCCGTTGGCAGCATGCACCTCTATCCCGTGAAAACCGGCAGCTACTGCGTTGGCAGCCGCTGCGGCGTATCCTGCCACAGCAGTGGCAATATCAGCATGCGTCATGGCGGCGGGCACCGGGAAGGGACCATCGCCACCGCCGTAAGAGCGCAGTTTACGGCCCAGCGGCGTTACCACGGAGGGCGCCAGCGTATACTGCAAATGCTGCGATAAAGCGCCGGCATGCATCAGTTGGGCGATGAATAAACTGCCATGTCCTTTTATTTTCCCTGCCAGCTCCCGCCAGCCGGCTACCTGCTCCGGCGTTGTTAACCCCGGCTGATGCGGGTATGCCTGGCTGGCCACCCTATCGGTATATAAACCTTCCGTAATAATGATCCCAAAACCACCGGCAGCAAAACGTTCATAGTAATCGTGCATGGCTGCTGTGGGAACGCCCTGTAATGTAGCGCTGGCACGACTCATAGGCGCCAGTACAATCCTGTTCTTAACGGTTCGCTGCGCCAGCGTAAGCGGCGCCAATACCGGGTGTGTGCTCATATGTAAAACTTTAGGGCAAAGTTGTGCACTTCCATATCCCTGAAAAATGATAAATGATAAGAAATCGGGGCTATAACGATTCCTTTGCGATCTTATGGCGTAAACGGCTCAGTGATTCAGGCGTAATCCCCAGGTAGGCAGCCACCTGGTGTTGCGGCAGGCGCGTTTCCAGGAAAGGATACTGGTTTACAAAGCCGCGGTAGCGCTCTATAGCCGGTTTTTGCAGCAACAGGATACGGCGTTGCAGGGAAATATAGCCCCGCTGGGAAATAATGCGGTAATAACGCTCCACTGCCGGTATATCGTTAAAGAGTTGTTCGAGCTGCTGCCGGGTGATACGCAGCACCTCTCCTCCTTCCAGCACATCAATATTGAACAGGGACGGGGCGCCGGTGAGCAGGCTGTCGAGATCAGTGATCCACCAGCCTTCCACGCTGAACTGCAATACATTTTCCCTGCCGGTGGCGTCCTTTTCATACTGGCGGCAACACCCTTTCAATACAAAAAATTCGTGCCGGCAAATATCGCCTTCACGCAGCAGGAACTGCCGGCGACGGGTGCGCTGGGATTCAAAATACCCCGGAATACGTTTCATATCCGCATCGCTCAGCGACACATGTTGAAGAATACTGTTGATCAGCAGGTCCATTTTTCAAAGATAGCCCTGTGCAGGAATGCTTCAAAGAATAATCCTGCCGCACTTACCACCTGCAAACAGTGGCTTTTATTACAACAGGTACAGCAGCATGGCTGTAATAGCCCCAAACAAAGTATTCCCAAAGTTCACCGCATCATTGCCAATGATGTGTTTCCGCTCCAGCGTAGCCCCCAGCAAGGAATCTACCAGGTTGCCCGCAAAACCGGCAATGGCCACAAACCATACGCTTTCGTCCATACCAAAGCAGATACCGTAAAGCAACGCCAGGATTCCTGCCCCGGCAGCGCCCAGCAGGGTGCCTTCCAGGCTTACCACCCCGTCCAGCCCTTTTGCTTCTTTTTTAAAGGTGAGGATATTGTAGAAATTACGGCCGTATACCATGCCCAGCTCAGACGATAACGTATCGGCAGTTGCTGCGGCCAGGCTGGCCGCCAGCATCATCTGGTACATATCGTCGATGTCGGGGTTTAACAATGCCAGCAAAGCCATGATAGCAGCTGCTCCGCCATTGGCAAATACCTGGCCTGCTGTTCGTTGCTCTGGGTGGGTTTGCCCCGGCAATATTTTCAGGTGCTTCTTATGCGAGGTGGCGGCTACGCCCATTATAAAAAAGGCGCCAAGTAATAATAACCCGCCATAGCCGGCGCCGGCTGTTACCAGCAGGCCCACAACAGCCGCCATTACGCCGCCGCCGGGAGTAAGCTTGCGCTTTTTCACACACAGTACAGCAACAGCAATAACAGCGGCCAGTGTAATAAATGCTTCGAAGAAAAAAGATAAATGCATAACGAGCCGCAAAACTATGCAAATATCCGGTAGTTCCGGATCTATTCTTCCAGCAACCCGATCATCGTATTTAATTCTGTTATCAGGGCATCATCATTACCGGCAAATCCGCCGGAACGGAAACGGATTTCCCCTTTTTTGTCCAGCACCACTTTATAAGGTACACTGGGCACCCTGAAATGGGTAAATGCTTTAAAATTGCTTTCTCCTTTCAACGGTTCATCCATTAAATAGCGGAAAGGAAACTGCTTTTCACGACTGAACTGTTTTACTTTCTGCAACGCATCCCCGGTTTCAAAAGTGGCAATGAAAAGGAACACCACCTCCGGGTGCTGCTGCATCACCTGCTGCATAGCGGGGAACGACTGTATGCAGGGTTTACACCAGGTGGCCCAGAAATCAAGTATTACGATCTTCCCTTTGAAATCCGACAGTTGTACGGCCTTGCCTGCAGTATCCAACAAACTGATACCCGCCACCGGTTCTTTTAGCATACTTTCCTTCAGCGATTGCTTTTCTTTATTATCTGCCGGTGGCATCAAACCCGCCAGGTATTGCTGGTAAGGCAATGCGTTACCGGTTTTTTCGTACAGCGCTTTCAGTTGTGCTTTCATTTCCACGGAAGCCTGGCCACGCTGAACAGCGTTCTCCAGCAGGGCCTGTGCTGCGGCAGGCTCACCGGCTGCCATCAGCAGTTTCACATATAGGATGGCGGCGTCCTTGCTTTTCGTATGTGCGTAGGCGGTAGCCGCCAGTGGAAGTCCTTTATCATACTGCTGTTGCTCCAGCCTGGCGGAGGCCAGCGCCAGGTAAGCATCCCAGCCATAAGTGGAAGTGGTGTCAGTGATCTGTACACCACGCTCCGCCCATTTCACAGCTGCCGGCAGCTGCTGCTGTGAAAGATAATACCGCGCCGTCTGCGCAAAGAAAGCAATTTTGTCATTCCGCTGTTGCAGTTGCGCTACATACTTTTCAGCGGCTGCTTCGTTCCCGTTTTCAATGGCTGCCTTGCCCATTTCCTGGTACAGCCGGGTATACTGGTAATCAGGATTACCTTTGACCGCCGGCTCGGGGAACTGTTTGATAAACTGGTTGAACAGCGCTGCTTTTCTCCCAAAATCCTTTTCCCGGTTCACCGCCTGCATATGCTCCTCCCGCACAAACATACCTGCGGGAAACCGGCGGCGTAACAATACCGCCAGTGAATCGGCGGCATGCTTCTCCCCGAGAAAAAGAAAGTAACGCTGGTTCAGCGTCAGCTCGGCTTCATTATCTGTTCTCCAGGCCAGCAGCTTACGCAGCAGCAGGGCCTTATCGTCCGGCTCGGGGGAATTGGCCAGCATATTGAAATAAACGCTTCTTAACTGCGTTTCCGCAACCGGGTTACCGGCTATCTCCTTTTTAAGGTACAGCAGTTCCCTGGCAGGATCCTTTTTCAGGGGCGATGCGCCGGAAACCAGCACCGACATACGGTAGTACGCAAAAGGTAAAGGTTTACCTGCCGCATACACCGGGAACATATGGCCGTTCCCGTTATTATCATCGGTTGCTTTGCCGGCTGTGGGTGTAACCAGCAGCAACACAGCTTTTTCCGGCGCAGTTATAGCGGCGCTCCATTGCTGCCCTTCCTGTTGCAGTGTTACTGTTTCTTCACTGAGCTGCCGGTCTTTATCAAACCATGTTGCCACTGCTGTAAGCTGCTGCTCCCCCGCCAATGCGGTTCCGGCAGGGTCATATGTCATTTTCACGGAATGGCCTGCTGCCGGAGGCGCCTGCAATTGTACCCTTGATTGCGCCGATGTATGCAGTAAAACAATGCTGCAGCATATGGCCAGGAATAATTTCTTCATACAACGTTTACCTGAAAAGTGATTTTATTTTTTCCTCCAGTTCATTACCTATCAGGTTGGAGGAAATAATTTTTCCCTGCTGATCGATGATCACATTGGCCGGAATACCCAGCACCGGGTAACTTTTAATGACCGGGCTTTTATCCGCCAGCAGGTCCGATACATTGGGCCAGTTCATGTTTTCCTTCGCGGAAGCCTTTTGCCAGGCAATGCGGCTGTTGTCCATGGAGAAGGAAACGATTTCAAGTCCTTTGGTATGATAGTCTGCATAAAGCTGCTTCAGCATCGGTATTTCCGCCCGGCAGGGCACGCACCAGGAGGCCCAGAACTGCAGCAGGGTATATTTACTGGCTTTCACCCTGTCGCCCAAACGAAGCATTTCACCGTTAACTGCCGGCACAGTGAAATCAATGAACGGTTCGTTGATCATCTTTCCCTGGCGGCGGGCAATAGTAGCCGCCTGCTCTTTGTCCATCCTGCGCGCGGTGCGGACAATAAAACTGCTGTCGCCCAAATGCTTTGCAGCAGCATTTACAATGGTCATCGACTTTGTACGATCGGGTTCCAGCTCCAGCAAAACAGCGGCGATCACTGCTGCGGTCTGGTCTTTTCCATTGTTGAGCACCTGCTGCAGGTAACGGCTCCTGATATCAAAGCGTTCCATGAACACCTGTATGGATGCCCATTCCGCTTCACCTACTTTTGGCGCGTTGGGTTGCCGCGATTCCCATAAGGCTTTATCGGCACGGATATAGGCCGTATCCCGTTGGTAGCCCAGGATCCAGTTATTATAGCGGGCGCCGGTCACCTGTGAAAGACCGGTAGAAGTAACACGGAAAGTTACCTTTCCATTTTCCAGGATCACGGGATAGTGAAATGTTTCACGATTGCGGCGATAAGCCACCGAAACATTCATTACTTCCTTTACGGGGCATTGCAGGTGAAAATGCCCGTTGCGCACTGTATCTGCAGCCAGGGTTTCATTGTCGCCATAAGGATCGCGTACCAGCTTTATTTCTAATCCTTCTGCCTCTTTCAGTTCACCGTTCAGGTTGAACACCGGCGGTTTGCCACCGTACTTAAAAGCAAAGAGGAAGGCGGCCAGCGCCATGACAAAGATCATGGGCTGGTACTTTTTGTTGCGTATGTGGATCATGTTATCTTGGGTTTTGTATGATTTCCGGGTTTAATGCAATATATTTTCTGCCAATGGGCAATGTGCTCCTGTTACTATTGGGCGCTACAGTGAATGTGCCATCGCTGAGTGTATGCGTTACTGTTATACCGGCATTATCCACCGTATTATACCTGCGTATATCGAACCAGCGGCTGCCACGGAAAGCCATTTCCCTTCTGCGTTCCGCCTTTACAACAGTGAGCGCTTCCGCCGGGCTGCCGGCGCTGACTGTATAATTGCTGCCTGTTTTATAGCGCATGCTCCGCAACAGGTTGATATCGGCCATGGCGTTGCCTGCATTGCCCAGCCTGGCACTGCTTTCCGCACGGATCAGGTATGTTTCGGGAACAGACGGACCTTTGGCAGGTTGCCGCCCCGCCCATTCGTTACTGAAGCGGCCAAAGTTGAGCCCGAAAGCGGCATCATTAAAGAAATATGTGCCGTAACGCAAATCATTGGCGGCATCATACATCTCCAGCAAAGTGGCAGAAGCATAACAAACAGGGCTGAGCATAGGGCCTGTTTTTTCCATCAGTGTTTCCTTGTTCTGGAAATTATTGGGGTACTGCAATACATCCGGGTAAGCGGCATTTGGCGGCAGGGTGTTATAGTCCACCAATGTATGATAATACTTCAGCGACGAATCCGCATTGGCATATGCAGCGACTGCATCATTTTTAAACAGCGCTGCCTTGGCCAGCAATGAAAATGCAGTGGGCTTTACCGGCCTGTTGGTGGCGGCAGCGTCGGGCGTAGCGGGCAAATCGGGTATTGCGCTGTTCAGATCTTCCGAAATAAAACTATATACTTCGGCTACACTGGCCCGTGGCAACAACTCTTCAAAATCAAGTCCTTTTCGTATAGGCACACCCGGATCAGCCGCGGCGGTACTCACGGTATATTGTTTGGCATACAGGTTCACCAGGATAAAATAAGCATAGGCGCGATGCACTTTTGCTTCCGCCATCAGCTGCCGTTTCTGCGCGTCTGTACCGCCTTTGGAATCCATCACCTGTGCAATAACCAGGTTGGTGGTGTAAACCTGGTTGTACATTGCCTCCCAGTCTTTATCCGATTCATAATCCAGGTAAATGTGCTCCGCAAAGCGGAAAGCGCTTAATGCATTGGCGTTATAATAAGTTAAGGAAAAGGGATTGATGGACATGTCATCATCCAGCATAACATCCATGCCATAGGAAGTAAAAAACCCGTTCGACTTTTCAGTGGCAGACGTTGCGTCCAGCAACAACCGGTAGTCTGATGTTTTCTCCGGGATAAAGGCCCCTTTGGGTTTTATATCGAGATATTTTTTGCAGGAAACTGCAGTGGTCATGAACCATCCACACACCAGGAAATAGCATATCTTTCTCATCAGTCTGGTTTTTAGAAATTAGCCTTGATACTGAATGTAAATTCAGCGGGAGGCGCCAATAGAAAATTACCTGTACTCAAATCGGTGGCATATTCCGGATCAATTTTCTGTTTATTGAACAGGTATACGCCGAGGTTCCGTGCCTGTAAACCAAGGTTGATCCGGTTTGCATGCAGCCCGGAAGCCAGTTGTTTCGGCAGCGTATAGTTAAGCAGCAATTCATTAAAACGTATAGCCGATGCCGTAGCTACGTTAATATCCGCATTCCTCGTATAGCTGTCGTAAATATTTAAGCCCGTCTGACTGGCCGGCATGGCCGGTACATTGGTATGCTGCTCATCACCTGGTTTCTGCCAGCGCTGGTCCCAGTCCTTATGTACCTGGGCCACATTCTCAAACAGCGGCGTGTACTGCAGCTGCGGAACACGGAAATGGCTGCCCATTTTATAAATAAATCCTGCGGTAAGCATCAAGCCTTTGTAGCCAACATCGAAGAACAATCCACCGTAATGCGGCGGTATGGTAGTGCCCTGGTACACCAGTGCCGCCGTGTTGTTCATTTCTTTCGTATAGCCTGTTACGTTATTCTTCTCATCATATACCTGCGGGGCGCCGGTGTTACTTAATCCTGCCCAGCGGTAGCTATACAGGTAGTTCAGCGGCAGGCCGGCCTGTGCCACTCCGGCGGTATAGGCGCCCACTGTTTGGTTGGGAAAATCCACCTTTGTTACTTTATTGGCATTATAGCTATAGTTCAGCGTGGTGGTAAATGTTACGGCACGGTTCACGATCAGCGCGGAGATGGTGGCATCCAGCCCTTTATTACGCATGCTGGCATAGTTTACATACGCGCTGTTAAAACCATAGGTGCCATTGATGATGGCATCGCCCAGCAGATCAGTACTGTAGCGGCGGTAGTATTCAATGCTCCCTTTAAGGCGATTGTTCTTTAATGCATAATCGATTCCAATATTGGTAACGGTAGTTTTCTCCCATCGCAGTAAAGGGTTGGCGGGATTGGAGATGTAACCGTAATTAAGATTGGTTTGCGGATCTTTCGCCACCTTGGCAATGAGAAAGGGACTGGTGCTGCGATCCACGTTGCCGTTAATGCCATAGGTAGCCCGGAGGATCAGTGTACTGAACGGGCTGTTGTCCATAAAGTTCTCCTTATGCATCTGCCAGCTTACCCCAGACGACCATAACCATACATTGCGGTACTTGTTGCTGGAGCCGAACAGGTTGGTTTTATCGAGCCGTGCAGACGCGTTTACGGAATATTTATCATTGAAAGTATACCCGGCGTTGGAGTATATGGAAACGAAGCGGTTCCTTGTATCTGTAAAAGCAGTTGCATCGCGGATATATACTTTACTACCCAGGATATTCGTATAGCCGTTAATGTAATCCAGGTTGGCAAACTGCAGCGTTTCGGGATCATAGCCATACTTTACCTGGCTGGAAGAGTTGCCGCTCACTTCGCGTATTTCCAGGCCGCCAATGGCAGTGAGCTGATGGAGCGGGCTTCCCAGGTCACCGTCAAATTTCAGCTGGCTGCGCAGCGTATGTGTTTGCAGCTTTGATTCCGCCAGGCTGTAAATACTTCCTTTGGGCAGGCCGCTTACAGGCATACCATTTTTAATTATCGTGGAAAAGTTCACCTGGTTGCGTACATCATACAGCTCTTCATTCTGCAGCACGGTATTGGTGCTGCCATAATTTTCATACTGGTAAGAGGTATTAAACGCAAGGCTTTTTGAAATGAGATAAGTAATCCCGGCTATAGCGGTAATGTTGCGGCTACGTGTTATATCATCGTGATTACGAAATTCCTGTACCAGGTTATAATCCCAGTTATAGGGATAGCCCGCTGCTACAAGAGCGTCTTTATCGGCCTGGTAAAATGTGCGCGGCTGCGGCAGGTAATTGCCGTTGGCATCCAGCAATTGCTGGTAGGGCAATAATTTCGACATATCGTCCAGCGCCAGGCCGTTGTTAGCGCTGTTGATCATCACGAAGTTGATGCCCATATCCAGGTGCAGTTGCTTCGTGATGGCGGCGGTTTGAAAGAGGTCGGCCGAGAAGCGTTCATCACCGGTCCTTTTCATATAGGAAGGCGTGTTATCGTAGTTAAATGAAGCACGGGTGCTGCTCTTCTCCCCTTTTGCGGCGATGGAAATGCCGTATTGCTGCCGCAGGACATTACGTATAAACAGGCGGTTAAAATCATCGTAGGCATTATACCGGCCCAGTGAATCAGCGATGTGGTCTGCATTCGCCGGGTTATTAAGATAGGCGTCTGCAACAGGGGTAAGCGCATTGCGCGGCTTGCCGAAAAAAGTAGTGAGTTTATTATCTACCTTATATTTTTCAAAACCTATAAAGGAAGATGAAGAAGCAAGGGGTAGCTTCGACAGGTCGGGCTTTGCCGAAATGGACACAGAAGAATTAAAGCTCACATCGAGCGATTTGCGGGAGGTAGCGCCTCTTTTTGTTTGTATCACAATTACGCCGTTGGCAGCCCTTACCCCCCAGATAGAAGCGGCAGATGCATCTTTCAATACGGTGATACTTTCCACATCGTTGGGGTTGATGGTATTCAGATCCCGCTCTACGGGGAAGCCGTCTATCACGATGAGCGGCGAGGCATCCGCATGCAGAGTACTTGTGCCGCGGATGGTCATGCTGCCGTTTGTATTGGTAAGCAGCCCCGGTACCTGGCCCTGCAAATAGGTTTGGATATTAAAGTTGCTTCTTTTATCAAGGCTTGCCTGGTTGATGACGCTGAAAGATCCCGCAGCGCGTTCACGGGGAAGGCGCTGGTAACCCGTATTCACCACGGTTATTTCCGTTAGCTTTGCTACCGACAATTTTAACTGCAGGCTGCCCAGCTGTAACGCTTCGCTATTGCCCACTTCCACGGGAAGCGTAAAGCGCTCATATCCTACGGAAGTAATTTCCAGTACATAAGATCCGGGGGGAATATCCTTAAAACTGAAACTTCCGGTTTCGTCTGTAATATCGCCCTTGCCCAGTGGCAGCAGTTTCACGGTGGCCTGTGGCAACGGCCGGCCGGCATTATCCAGTACTTTACCGGTTACCGGTTGTAAGGCAAAAGCGGTGGGCAAATGAAGCGGACCGGCTGTTGCCTTACGTCGCAGGTAGATATTCTTATTCACCATTTCCCAGGTAAAGGGCTGATCTTTAAAACAGCTGTCCAGCGCCACTTTCAGCGGTACATTATGCAACGATACGGTAATGGTGGCATCCCGTTGCAGCAGGGCATCATCATAAAAGAAAACATACCCGGTTTGTTTTTTTACTTCCCTGAATAATTGCTGAAATGGCGCTTTACGGAGGGAAAGGCTCACCTGTTGTCCATAGCTGCCGGCAGCAACCTGCAAGGCTATCAGCATCAAAAAAGCGATCTTATTCATAAGCCATAAAATTTTGAGAAGGCGTGAACGGCAAAGCGGGATAAAGCCGGAAACGACCCCGATACCGGAGTTGACCGGTATAAGCAATAATTTCATAATTTTGGATTGGGTAGAGAAATAAAAATTCACACACGTTTTTTTGTTGGCAAACCCACTCATACACCGGGAGTGTTCGGGCACTTCCGGTTTTTTAATGGGCAGCCGCTACCAATACCCTGCAGGGTCGTGGCATGTTGGCTGATGTTTCATAATGGTTGATTTAAAATATACTTATGGAACAATAATAATATTCCGGCCTTCTCTTCTGTAATTAACGCCGCTGACAGACAATCCTTTTAACACCTCCGACAAATTGGAAGCGCGTGAAATTTCCCCGCTGAATTTCCTTTCTGGTATCTTCCCTTCATAGCTTACGTTTACATCGTACCAGCGTGCAATTTGCTGCATCACTGTTTTTATATCGGCCTGGTTGAACTGGAAATAGCCGTTCATCCAGGCAACGGCGGCCTCTGTATCGGCGTCTTTCAGCAGGGATACCGGGTGTTGTCCCGCCCCGCTGCCCAGTACCGCCTGTTGCCCCGGTTGCAGTAATACCGCTCCTTCATTGCTTACCCTCACTTTTCCCTGCAGTAACGTGGTTCTGATAAGCGGTTCATCGGCATATGCGCTGATATTAAAGTGGGTACCCAATACATCTATGCGGGTATTGCTGTTAGCTACGGACACCTGGAAAGGTCGCCGTTCATTGGCAGCTATTTCAAAGTATACTTCTCCCGTAATACTTACCTTTCTTTCATTACCGGTAAAGGTGGCGGGAAATTTTATGGACGACAGTGCATTCAGCCATACTTCAGAGCCATCGGGCAATACCAGCCGGTACTGGCCTCCCCTTGGCGTGGCGAGGGTATTATAAGTAACGGCTTCATTACCACCTGTAACGCCGGCCCGGTATACAAGCTGCCCCCCGGCCCGTTTGCTGATACGGCTATTGCCCTGTTGGGCAATATTTTCTTCTGCGGCCTGGTCCAGCGGTATAGTTTTACCATCCGCCAGTGTGAGTATCGCTTTATTGCCTCCGGGCATAATTTCCGCCACCGGTGCAGGCTCCGGCTTAGGCTGTTTCCTTAAAAAGAACAAGGCGGATGCACCAGCCAGGAAAAACAGCAGGGCCGCATAGCGCACCCAGTTGCGTTGCCACAGAACACGGGGCTGTGTAAAGCCCAGCTGCCGGTCGATCCGCTGCTTCATGGCCTGCTGCGCTTCCAGCCTGCGGGCGCCTTCCATACTCCAGCCGGATTCTTCCAGCAAACCGGCATACCATTGTTCTACCTGCACCTGTTCTTCCGGGGTGCAGCGGCCTTCCAGGTACCTGTTCAACAGGTTTACCGCCTCATTTTTATCCATGGCAATACATTTCCTTTTAAGTTAGTGACGTGAGGGAAGGAATAGTGGTAGATGGAAGGAAAAAATTTTCAGCTTTGGATATGCGGTATTACAGACAGCAGGAAAATAAGTCCCGCAGGAGCATACCCCACCTGTGTGCGCAGCCGGTTAAGCGCATTACTGATCTGCTTCCTTACTGTTTCCTCGCTAACGCCTAACTGCGCTGCTATTTCACGGTACGACAACTGTTGTTTCCGGCTTAAGTTAAAGATTTCCTTCATTTTCTCCGGCAGGCTTTCAATGGCCTGTTCTATTCTCTCTTCCAGTTCACGCATATGCAGGAGGGTTTCAGGGGATGGCGCCCCGCCGTTGTCTATCTGATCAGACAACCGTTGCAGGTAATTGGAACGGGTAACGTTCCTTTCAATGTTCCTGATGGCCATGTAGCGGCCGCTGTTAAACAGGTAGGTACTAAGGGCCGCCCGGATTTCCAGGCGGGCCCTGTTTTTCCAGATAGAAACAAATATTTCCTGGACAATATCTTCTGCTTCCGAATAGATCCTTACCGCTTTCATTACATGCTGCATCAGCGGATACCAGTACTTATTATAAATAATGGTAAAGGCTTCCTGATCATCCTTCTTCATCAACTCCAACAGCGATGCATCATCAAGGGCAGCGTAATTTATCATTCACAATAGATTGGTTAAGGGGATAAAAGTAGAAAGAAAGCCCCAATTATTTCGCATACCAGTTGCGCAGCCTTACTTCAATTCCTTTGTTACCCGCATCCACCAGGCTTTTGAACTTATTCACATCACTGAGCCCGTCTTTACCGCGGTAGTGATACGGATACACTATTTTTGGTGCAAAGGCCAGTACGGCATCTGCTGCTTCGGTTACATCCATTGTATAGGGCAGGTTCATACAAACGAAGGCCACATCAATATTTTTCAGCGCCCTCATTTCAGGGATGCCCTGGGTATCGCCGGAGATGTAGATGGTTTTACCTCCTACCTTTAATACATACCCGTTACCCCTGCCTTTGGTATGCATGGCAGTGGCGCTTTCCGGGAGATTGTACATCGGGATGGCGTTAATGGAAATTCCATCTACCTTTTTTGATTCACCGTTTTTCAGGGAGATCACCTGGGCGGCAGGTATACCTTCCAGTTTAGCAGTTACCACTGCCGGCGCAATAATGAGTGTGCGGGCCGTTTTCAGGGCATTGATAGTGGCGGGATCGAAATGATCGCCATGAATATCCGTTACCAGGATGATATCCGGCGCCGCCAGACCCTTATGCGGTTCCGCACCACCTGCAGGATCCACGTAAATGGTTTTACCCGCCACGGACAACAGGAGGTCCGCATGGTTAACGGGCTGGATAGTAAGCTGGCCTTTGGAGGTGGAAATCACATCCGGTGCAACTCTTTGCGCCATGGCATTGCCGGTGGCAAGCAATAATAAAAGTGCGAAGAAACAGTTTCTCATAAATGCTGATGATTATAGCCCTAAAGTTAAACAATTCCGGCGCTGCTCCTCTTTAAAAAAATACTACATTCGTGCTCTCTGCAAAGTATTTAAACTGATGGGATTCCGGCTTATTTTCCTTTTACTGGTTATTTTTTCTTTTCGTGTACAGGCGCAGTCCGGCAGCAGCCTGCCCGTAATTCCGGCAGACAGTAATCATACAAATATCAAAGCGGGCGATACCCTGGTACGGTACCGTATAAACGGTGTTTACCTGGGCAGCATCTGGCAGGATTTAAAATACACTGTAGCCCGCCCTGCGCACTGGCAGAAAAAAGACTACATCCGGCTGGGGGTAGTTGCGGGCGTAACCGGTGTGTTACTGGCAGGGGATTATGGCACCAAGCAATTCTTTGTGCGTCACCAGTCCAATTTTGTTACCAGCGTAACCGACCAGATAGAACCCTTTGGCAACGCCTATTCACCCTATATTGTAGCAGGCATGTATGTGGCGGGCGTTATTATAAAAGACCGCAATCTGGAGCATGGCGGGCTCATGGCCGCCAAATCGCTGATCATCTCCACGGCCATTTATGCTACCCTGAAAAGTATTGTAAGAAGAGGACGTCCTACCTATTATGATTCTCCTTTTAGTTTTAACGCGCCTTTCAGTAAAGATAAACACCACACCTCCTTCCCTTCGGGACATAGCCTCACCGTGATGACTGTAGCCACCGCCTTCGCAGAGTTATATGGAAAAGATCATCCCTGGGTACCATGGGTATCTTACGGCATTGCCGGCCTCACCGGCGCTACCCGCCTGTATGAGAACCGGCACTGGAGCAGCGATGTATGGGTTGGTTTGGCGCTGGGCCATTTTGTAACAAAAAGCGTTTTCAGGCACCACCGGGAACTGGAGCATAAGAAAGCCCTGCAGCTGAGAATGGCGCCGTAATGTGGAAATTGGAAATAAATAGCTAATTTAGCTTCGCCTATAACGCTATGTCAAATATGTTTATCCCTGGTTTCCGGCCTCTGGCACGGATCTGTATTGTTTGCCTTTTTTGCTTTTTCTATTGCTCCGCTATGCTGCACGCGCAGGTAAAGGCATTCAGCCCCATACCGCCAAACGGGCAACTGCTCGCTACCCTGGAGCAACAATTTGAAACAGCGTACCAATCTACCCTGGCCACCCTTCCTCCAAAATATAAAAAGGAATTTCGGGTTATTTATGATCAGCGCCGGGAAAACATCAAATCAAAATTTGATAAAAAAGAGATCTATACAGCCACCGACGCCAGGGAATATCTTGATCAGTTGCTGCAGGAAATTGTAAAAACAAATCCCCTGTTGCGGAACAGGAAGATACAATGCTTTTTCTCCCGCTCGGGGGTACCCAATGCAAGCTACATCGGTGAAGGTATTATCCTGTTTAACATGGGATTGTTCACACAACTGGAAAACGAAAGCCAGGCCGCTTTTGTATTGTGTCATGAACTGGCGCATTATTATCTTCAACATAGCGAAAACAGTATTGCCCGTTATGTAAATACCATGAACGGGAAAGACATGCAACAGGAGCTGCGGAAAATCAAGGCCTCCGAATATGGCAAACGGGAACAACTGGATAAGCTGGTACAGGGCATTACCTTTAATAGCCGTCGCCACAGCAGGGATCATGAATCCCAGGCCGACTCAATGGGACTGGTTTTCCTGCAAAACACCCGCTTCAACCCCAATGGCGCTTTAACCGTACTTGCCCTGCTGGATACGGTAGATACAGACACTATGAACACCAGTGCCAGGTTGCAGCAATTGTTCAATGCCAGCGCATATCCCTTCAGGAAAAAATGGATCGCCAAACGGGAAGGATTGCTGGGCAGCAGCCTGCAACCGGAAAAAGACCAGCAATCTATCGACTCCCTGAAAACACATCCCGATTGCCGCCAGCGCATAAAACTGCTTGAAAGAACAGTAAATGCCGGTACTCAAACCGCGTGGAACCTCATCAATAAAGCCGCCTTTGATTCCCTGCAACAGGCATTTAAATATGAAGTGGTGAATTACGCTTTTGAAAATGACCGGTACACCCTTAGCCTCTATTACGCGATTTCCCTGCTACAGGAACACCCGGATGATCCCTTCCTTGTAACACATATCGGGAAAGTGCTGAACAGTTGCTATGAAGCACAAAAAGCGCATGTACTGGGAAAACATATCGACCTGCCCTCACCGGACTTCAGCGATAATTACAACGTACTGCTGCAAATGATCCAAAACCTGGGTCTTGATGAATTTCCGGCCATCAGCTTTTATTATCTTAAAACATATCAACCTATACTGAACACCTATACCGCTTTTACCCGGGAGCTTGACAGATCCCGGCAATTCATTCAATAATAACGCCTAAACCTTGAAATGATGCTCAAGAAAATGTCAGCAGTTATACTGCTCCTGCTTACCGGATGGACTGTATCCAGGTCGCAGAACAAATTATCTATCGAAAATGTATATTCCTCTTACCTGCGCAACAGCGGCACTATTAAGGAAAACCAGCAGATCAAAGGCTATTTCTTTTTCTACCAGAGCGATAAAGTAGACAGGAAGACCAATGAATATACACTGCAGATCCTGGACGAAAATCTCAACAAAGTAAGGGACCTTAAATTTGAAGACAACAAAAAAATAAATCTTCTCGAAGCCGCGTATAACGGCAACAGCCTGTCTTTTCTTTTCCAGGATGAAAAAGAAAGAACGCTGACCATGAAGATCTATTCGCTCGAAGGTAAACTTAAATACACCTATGCCAGTGAATACTCCAAAAAAACAGAAGCCTTCCTGGAACAGATGAGCCAGGGCCGCTCAAGTGAAGAAGGCGGCAACCAGAATGTGTTCGATGTAGGTGCAAAAGGCTACGCCACCATTATGCCGGTAAGGGATGGAAAAGATTTTACGTATGAAGTTGACTTCTACGGATCAGCCAAAAAATCTTCCTGGAAATATATCCCGGATAACGACCAGCGTTTCTCGGTAGCTGAATACCTTGGCAATACCGACAGTCTGATCATCCTGCAGGTACTCAGCAGGAAACGCCTGATGAGCAACAATATGAACGCTCACCTGGTTGGGATCAACTTTGTAACAAAGAAACTCGTATTTGATATTGATGGAGATAAAGATGAATACCGGCTGCTGCCTACCAGTGTAAAACGCAAAGACGACGGCACTTTTCTTGTAATGGGCACTTATTGCGACAAGGACGATAACGTAGTAAAATCTGCCAGCAAAGGTCTCGCTATTTATGAAATAAATACAGCGGGAAAGATCATCTCAAAAAAATACAATAGCTGGGAAAAAGATTTTGCCAAATATCTCCACACTACCGGCAAAGGAAAGATCGATGAAGTAGGATACCTCTGCATCCACAACCTTATATTAACTGCCGATGGTAAACTCACCGTGGTAGGCGAAGGCTACAAAAGACAAATAAGCGCCGGCGGTACTGCTTTAAAAGCGCTGTCGATGGTGGCAGCCGGAACCGATGCAGGAATCGGAGCCACCAAAATCACCATTACCGATATGGTGGTAATGACATTTGATGAGCAATTCAATGTTACAGGCGCCCAGATTTACAATAAAACCAATAACCCCGCCACCATTGGTTCTGTTGCCGATTACGTTAGTCAGCACGCAGTAGCCCTTATGCTTAAAAGCATTGGCGCATTCGACTATGATTTCACTACCAGCGACAACGAGAAGGAAAGCTTCTCCATTTGTTATAGCGACTATGAACGGGGCGGCGATTACAAAGGCTTAACATTTAATACCATCCACTACAGTGCCGGGAAATTCACAAAGGATAAAATAAAACTGAAATCCAAAACCAGCAAGCTAAAGGTATTCCCAGCCAAACCAGGCTCCGTTATGATCTTCGAATACTTTAAGAAAGATAAGCGCATTGATATACACCTGGAAAAGATCAGCTAACCCGGGTTTTGTCTGACTCAGGATTAAACTGATTACACTGATTTCGCTGATTT
>NZ_DATMTE010000906.1:0-1597 GCF_035564935.1 Chitinophaga sp.
TCCTTTACAGTGTTTTACAGCTATTGATGATATTTCTTTAACTTTAAAAGATGCAACCGGAATTTATTATCATACACCAGCAAGTGGCGCCTTATGTAGCCCACATCCAATTGAACCGGCCCAAAGAACTGAATGCATTGAATCTGCAGCTCATGGGCGAACTGAGAGATGCCCTCAAAATGCTCGATGCCGACGATGAAGTGCGGGCCATAGTGCTCAGTGGCAATGAAAAAGCTTTTGCCGCCGGCGCCGATATTAAACAGATGGCTGGCCAGTCGGCTATCGACATGTACAACATCGACCAGTTCAGTACCTGGGATACTATTAAAAAAATAAAGAAACCCATTATAGCTGCTGTAAGCGGCTTCGCCCTCGGCGGCGGCTGCGAACTCATGATGCTTTGCGATATGATCGTTGCCAGCGAAACAGCCCGCTTCGGCCAGCCGGAAATAAAACTGGGCGTTATGCCCGGCGCCGGTGGTACCCAGCGCCTTACACGTGCAGTAGGGAAAGCCCTGGCCATGGAAATGGTGCTTACCGGCCGCTTTATTACTGCGGAGGAAGCCCTCCGCGCAGGTCTTATTAACCGCATTGTGCCCGTGGAGCTTTTCCTTAAAGAGGCCATTAAACTGGCTGCAGAAACAGCCGCCATGAGCCCGGTAGCCCTTAAAATGGCAAAAGAAGCCGTTTTGAAAGCTTTTGATACCAGCCTGGAAGAAGGATTACATTTTGAACGTAAAAATTTTTATCTTCTCTTTGCATCTGAAGATCAGAAGGAAGGCATGCAGGCGTTTATTGAAAAAAGACCTCCTGTATTCAAAGGAAAATAGCACGGAACTTTATTGAAAACCATTAAATTTTTTTATTATCTGACTTGTTGACCTTCCACTGATAAAATTATGTTGTTAACTGCCGGGAGAGTAGTGCCCGATAGTTGTTGTGCGCCCCGTTTGTATCAAAATTAAAAATTTAACCATGACTGGGAGAAGGATTCCTGTTGCATCACTTTTATTGTTCATTTTCTATGCGTTTGCCTGTAACAGTCCCGCTCAGAAAGCAAGGGCCATCGTATTGGCCGACCAGGCCAACCTGCCGCCAACTGATACCATGATCGCCGGTGGCGATACCATCCAGACAGACATGGTAGCTTCCTGGAACAGCTTCCTGCAATTCAGCGGCAAATATGCCACAGAAAGCGGCCTCTTTGAAACCGAACCACTGAAAAGCAGGCTGGCTACGCTGGTAGGCAAGGCCCGTAAATCTTTTTTTGAAAGACTAAAAGTAACGCCGCCTATAGAAGTGGAAAATAAAATACTCTTTAATGAGGGCTATATGCCGGGCAAGTCAGGTTACGATGAAGCCGTTATTGCTATCGATATGGACCGGGATATTATTTACATCGGCTTTACGATGAACAGGGAGCTGATGCTCTTCAGCGAAAAAGGAGATACCGACTACCCGGAAAAATTCCTGCAATGGATGCAGAAGTATGAACGCTAAAAAGCATCAAGGAAGACCGCCGGTCTTCCTTGATGCTTTATCTTAATTATCAAATTTATTCTTCAACGCTGCCAGCTTAGCCTGGAAATCGTTCAAT
>NZ_DATMTE010000907.1:0-3684 GCF_035564935.1 Chitinophaga sp.
AGAAGAATTTTGCAGGCATTACCTGGCAGGCAAACAGGCACGCAGGCCGGTTCCCCAGGAAGGAAAATTCCTGCCGGTACACAGCGATGGCATCCTGATGAGGGTCATTGGCCGCATCTTTAAACTGCATACCATTTATACGGTAGCAGCGCTGGATGGCACCGGTATCAACACTATCGACGAATATTCATTGCTTAATACCGTGGCGCAGCTGAAGGAGCCCCGTAAAACAGAGGCGATCTATGCCGCCCTGCAGGAGCTGTCTACCGGCACAGATAAACTGAACCGGCTGAAAAAACTGGGTTATCTCACGGAGTACGACGATAAGGAAGACAAGCGCTCCAAACGCCTGAAGGTAACCCCTAAAGGGGAGAAAGTACTGATCCAGTGCCGGAAGCGGATCAGCCAGCTCGCGGAGCTAATGTTCCACGATATGACAGACGACGACCGTAAATTATGCGTACAACTGCTGAAAGGCGTGGAAACAAAATTCACAGGCATCTGGCAGTCGCACAAAGGAAAAAACTTTGAAGAGATCTATGCAGAGATCCTGACGGGTAAAGACTAATATTTCATATCAAACCGGCCTTCGGTCATACGAACGGTATCGCAACCTGCCGTTATCAGCGTGCAGGTAAAGGTACCGGCAATGATCTTTTGTTCCGTATCCAGTTTGGTGATCACCAGTTGTCCTTCCTGTTTCACGTGTTCCGCATCCATACCAAAGTATTCACAACCGGTGTTGGTGCTGATCCGCAGCCTGCTGTAAGCGAAAACAACATCCTTTTTCGGTGTGGTAACAGGATAGGCGCCCGTTTTATTTAAATTGGAGGCTATGATCTGGAAACTGCGGCGTATGGAATCCCCGGGATCAAAGCGGGTCATCGAAAGATTAAAACTGCCGCCGTTGGCGTTGGGATCATAGTAGGCGCCTGGGTTGGCGGGACCTATGTTTCCCCGCGGGATAAACACTTTCCCGTTCACCAGGCTGCCAAAGGTATTTTTACCTTCCGCCGTCACCGCAGGCAGGGTATCCACAACAGGAGAGGGAGGATAAGTGGTTCCCTTACCACAATAAAGGCATAACAGGGAAACAGAGAGCAAAGCTATACAGCACAATTGTTTCATGGGTCTTATTAAGAGGATATTAAATTACTACACACTCAAAATAAAACGGGAAAGGGCCGGCAAAATTGCCAGCCCTTTCTATCATTTTTTGCATTTACTTATCTACATCCATACAGTAGGTAACACAATGCCATACTTTTGTAAAGTCCTTACCTTCATGCTGCCCGCTGGCTTCTTCGGTAAAAGTACCTTCCAGCATATAACGGCCGGGCCATGCAGGTGAAAAAGTAACGCCGCCCGCCTCACCGGCTTTGAACTTCTTAGTCCATCCTTCAGGCGATTGTACGGTTACTTCGCCTCCGGCAGGAGCAGCCTTCTTATAACTCAATTGCACGGAAGCCGGCTGATGCAGCTTATTGGCTTTTTTGAGGCTGGTTTGCAAAGAGAAATCCGTATATTCTTTGGCGTTATCCACACCAGTCAGCGAGTTGTTTACTTTCACCAGTCCCATGGCATAGTAATGGATCTTACTGCCGCCATACACTTCCTGCACGGTATGATCAATTGATAACAAATGTGCACCGGCAACAGCTGGCGTAAAAGTGGCAGTGAAATAATTACCGTTAGGGGTAACGGTCAGTTTTTCTTTCTGCCCGTCCGGCTTCACCAGGTACAGGGTAAAATCTTTCATATTGCTGAACCAGTGCTGGATGGAATCACGCTCGTTATCGGCATATTCTCCCAGGAAAACTTTTACTTCCTGCGGCTGCCCAACCTTTCCGGTGGTAACAGTTTCAATCCAGATGGCGTGTGCAAAAAGCGGCTGAAGGCTACAGCATAAAATAACAGAAAACAGGAATTTTTTCATTTTAACTCGATTTATAAACAGGGCAAAGCTACACCGGGAAGGAGGGGGCTTATAGGCGAAAGGGGAATATTATTTACGCAATCGGGAAAAATAGCGGGTTACTCTATGCTCACCAGGTAATGCAGCAGCCGTTGCAGGTCCTGGTTCACCGACCGGGCAGTGGATTGCAGCTCATTCACCATCGCCGCCCGGGTATGCTAAATGGTTTGACCCTTTGCTTTATTCCTCAGCAGGCAGTATCCACTGAAGCCCTTTTATAAAAACAGGCAACTGCGTATCCATATGTCCCAGGTTGGAATAGATGTCGCCCTGGTAAGTAACTGCAGCGGATTGTTTTTGGGAGATAGATGCTGACAATTGCGCCATCGTTTCCTGCAGCGGTAAGGTAGCGGAATCACCGGCCTCCGGTTCTTCCTGCCCGCCGAAAGCGAAGTAGGCTTTCACTTTAGCAGCCCCGCTGTCTTTTACGGGTGCGGCTTTCAATTGTTCGGACAGGTAGTAGTGGTTATAATGCAGCGAAGGACTGGCAGCAATATATCCATTGAAACCGGTAGCAGTTCCGCTGATGTCACGGTAAAGCGCATACGAAGTAAAGTATCCACCCAGGGAATGCCCCATCAGCACCCGTTTGCTGGTATCGGTATGGTATTGTTTATCTATCGCAGGCATCAGCTCATCATGTATAAACGACAGGAATTTATCAGCTCCTCCACTGGTGGTCATCTCATATTCAGGGATCGCCACTGGGTAAGTATCATCCCGGTTCCTTAATGAATCCATTGCTGCAAAATCTTTATAACCAATTCCTACCAGGATCACTTCAGGCGCCAGGCCCACTTCTGCATATTTGTTCAGCGTAACGGCCATTATATCAAAATAAAGATTGGCATCCAGCAGATATGCCACGGGATATTTTTTTGATAACTCCGGGTGGTAGTCGGCCGGAAGTTTTATAAAGATGGAAAAAGAATCGGCTACCGCACGGGAATACAAACGCATCACGGGTGTGTTGTTTTTTTTCTCAGCCACCGGTGCACATCCGGCCATTATCAGTAATGCTATTGCAAAAGTAACATAACGGGTCATAGCTGTGGGTTTTAGGCAGGTTCTAAAGTAGGGCTATTTTCTGTTTACAAAATGTTATATTTAATCTCACCTTTTCCTGATCCATCAATAAATACCCATGAATAATACCGCGAATGAAAGAGCGGCCATGCCGAAAGACAGCAGCGTTTTAGACAGCAGGAGTTTGCAAAACAGCTATGCCACACTGGTACCACTTCTCCGTGAAGGGATGCAGGTACTGGATGTAGGTTGCGGCACCGGCGCCATCTCTGCCGGCATAGCCGCCACAGTGGGTGCAACGGGCGCCGTGGTGGGCATCGACAACAGTGCGCACCTGGTGGCAAAAGGCAATACTGATCATGCAGATATGCCTAACCTTACATTGATAGAAACAGATCTTTTTGCTTACAACCCTGCAGAAAAATTTGACCTGGTTGTTTCCGCCAGGGTGCTGCAATGGTTAAGCAATCCCCGGGAAGCATTATTGAAATTCAAATCCCTGCTCAAACCGGGCGGCTGTATTTCTATCCTGGATTACAACCATACCCAACTGGAATTTACGCCCGCACCGCCGGAAAGCATGCAGCGCTTTTATAACGCGTTCCTTACCTGGCGTGCCGATGCCGGTATGGATAATGAAATGGCCGATCACCTCCCGGCGCATTTTGAAGCGCTTGGCTTTC
>NZ_DATMTE010000908.1:0-8468 GCF_035564935.1 Chitinophaga sp.
TTTTTATGCCCCTGCCGGACTATGGATGAAATTGTTACGGCGTTTAAAAGCCGCTGCCATTCTTCTCCTGATCGTAAGCCTCGCGGCCAGTGCAGCTTCTGCACAAAAAATTAATCTAAATCTGAAGCATGCTTCCCTGAAAGAAATATTCGGGAAACTGGAAGCACAAACGGGTTTGTCTTTTATGTGGGACGAACAGGTGCTAAAAATATCCACCCCGCAGGATATCCAGGTAAGTAATGCCACCCTGCCGGAAGCAATGGAGATCCTGTTGCGCAACCAGCCGTTCACCTACCGCATCGTCAACAAAATGGTAGTGATCAATGAAAAAACTACGGTACCTGTCAGGGTAATTTTACAGGAGATATCCGGCAGTGTGCTCAACGAATCCGGCGAAGCAGTTCCCTTTGCCACTGTGCGTATAAAGGGCGTCAACACCGGCGCAGTCACTTCGCCTGATGGGAGATTCAGGTTAGGGGTGAAAGTATTCCCTCTCATACTGCAGGTAAGCTGCCAGGGATATACTCCGCAGGAAATAAAAGTAACAGGCGCCGGCACAGTGAACATCATGCTGAGCAAATCGAGGCAGCAGATCAATGAAGTAGTAGTGACCACCGGCATCTTCAACCGGAAAAAAGAAAGCTTTACCGGCGCGGTAACCACCGTTACAGCGGAACAACTGGCCTCTTTCGGTAACCGCAACCTGATCACTTCCCTCCGCAACATCGATCCCTCCTTTAACATCGTGGAGAGCAATGCGTTCGGCTCCAATCCCAACCGGCTGCCGGAAATACAGATCCGCGGCAACTCCAGCCTGCCCAATGTGAATGAACTGCAGGACGAAACACGTGTGGGCATGAACACACCACTGGTGATCCTCGATGGATTCGAGTCCTCGCTGCAAAAGCTGCTCGATATCAATCAGAACGAAGTGGAATCCATCACCATGCTGAAAGACGCATCTGCCACAGCCATTTATGGCTCCCGGGGCGCTAATGGCGTGATCGTGATCAAAACCAGGGCGCCACAACCGGGGAGACTCCGTTTATCATACCGCGGCGACATCAATATTGAAATGCCCGACCTCACAGCATACCATGTGCTGAACGCCCGCGAAAAACTGGAGCTGGAATATAAAGTAGGCCTATACAACAATGCCCGGGCAGAAAATGACGTGCCGCTCAAACAGTATTACAACTACCTCATGAGCGAAGTAAACCGCGGCGTGGAAACAGACTGGCTTTCCATGCCGGTGCGCACCGGTATCGGCCAACGCCATAATGTAAGAATGGAAGGTGGCGACAACGCATTCCGCTATTCCATTTCCGCCCAGGTGAACGATATACAGGGCGTAATGAAAGGCTCCTCCAGGAGAACATTCAATGGTACCATCAATCTCAGTTATTACTACCGGAACATCCGCTTCACCAACAACCTGATCATCGGGTTGGGCGAGAGCGCAGAATCGCCTTACGGCTCCTTTTCCGATTACGTGAAAATGAATCCTTACTGGGCGCCCTACGATGAAAAGGGCCATGTAAGAAAACTACTGGGAAACCCGGGCTCCAATATTTATACAGGCCGCTGGAGCCCTTTGCCCACTAATCCCCTGTACGATGCTACCCTGAATACTTTCCAGAAGTATAAAACTACCGACATTACCAACAACCTTTCCGTAGAATGGCGTATACATCCTGACCTCCTCTTCAGGGCAAGACTGGGCCTCACCAAAATGAACTCAGATTCGGATTATTTCAGACCTGCCGACCATACGGCTTTTGCAGCTACGGAAGATATCCTTCGCAGGGGCTCCTACCGGTACGGCGTGAACAAAGGCTTCAATTATGATGCAAGCGCCAACCTCAGTTATACCCGGCAGCTTGGCGCACATGCAGTGTTTGCCGGGTTGGACTATAACATCCGGCAAACCAAAGCCTCGGGCTACAGCTTCGTTGCGGAAGGCTTCACCAACCCTAACTTCGATTTTATTTCCATGGCACTGCAATACGCGCAGGGTGGTAAGCCCGGCGGCGCCGAAAGCCTTACCCGCTCGGTTGGGGTTACCGGAAGTATGAACTATACCTACGATGAACGATATTTCATGGACCTCTCCCTTCGCTCAGATGGCGCTTCCCAGTTTGGAAAACTGAATCGTTTTGCTCCTTTCTGGTCGGCGGGCCTCGGCTGGAACCTTCATAAGGAAGCCATGTTCAAACATCTGTCTTTCATCAACCGCCTGAAACTGCGGGGCTCTGTAGGCGTTACCGGTTCGCAGAACTTCAACGCTTACCAGGCACTGTCTACCTACGGGTATTATACAGACGATCGTTACTACAGCTGGACAGGCGCCTACCTGATGGGCCTGGGCAACGAGTCGCTGAAATGGCAACAGAAAATGAACTACGATGTTGGTGTTGAAGCCGACCTCTTCGACCGCCGCGTGAGTCTTGTGGCAGACTATTACATCGAAACTACCAACGGCCTTATATCTTCTGTAGACCTTCCGGCCTCCAGCGGCTTCCCCAACTACATCGAGAACATCGGTAAACTGGAAAACCGCGGAATTGAAGTAAAAGCTACTGCCTTTATTGTACGCAACCCGCGGAAAGGACTTACCTGGAGCATCAGCGGCGCATTGGTGCATAATGCGAACAAAATACTGCAGATCTCCGACGCCCTGAAAGCCGCACAGAAAAGCAGCGAAAATGCCACCGGCGCAGTACCGGGCTTGCTTTACAAAGAGGGATATTCCACCAACACCATCTGGGTAGTGCCTTCCCTGGGTATAGACCCCAGTACCGGCAAAGAATTATACCTCGACAGGAACGGGGAGCCCACCTACATCTGGAACTCGCTGGACCTGCGTGCCAGCGGCATCAGCGAACCCTCCTGCTTCGGCAACTTCAGCACCATGCTGCGTTATAAAAACTTCTCCATGAACCTGTCTTTCGGCTACCGTTTTGGCGGTCAGCTGTATAACCAGACGCTGATCAATAAAGTGGAGAATGCAGATTACCGCTACAATGTGGATGCCCGCGTATACGACAGCCGGTGGCAGCAACCCGGAGATAATGCCGCCTTCAAAGGACTACTGGTAACAGCACCCACTAACAGGACCTCCCGCTTCGTGCAGGATGAAAAAACGCTGACTATGCAGAACGCCAATTTCCAGTATGATGTAAACAGCTCATTTGTAAAAAAACTGAAAATGCAGGCGCTCTCTTTCTCTGCTAACATGGCCGACCTCTTTTACCTGTCTACCGTACGCCGCGAAAGAGGAACCACCTACCCTTTTTCCCGGCAAATGTCGCTTACTGTAAACGCTCTTTTCTAACCAGCAAATTAGTGTTCCATGACACCGATTAAATATATTATCACAGGTCTGTTAGGGATAGCCATATGTGCTACCTCCTGCAAAAAATGGCTTACCGTTCAGCCCAAAACCCAGATGCCCGCAGATGTGCTCTTCACCACGGAAAGCGGCTTCCAGGATGCGCTTACCGGGGTGTACATCCAGATGAAGTCCGTGAGCGCTTATGGCCAGCATATGACCTTTGGCACCATTGAAAGACTCACTTCTTCCTGGGATGTGACCACCAACACCACGGAACAGCGCCTCGGCCTGTTCAACTATTCCGACGAAGGCGTACAAAATGCCTTGTCCTCCATTTATGCGCAGGAATACAAGATCATTTCCAGCATCAATGCCATCCTGGCTGAAACAGATACCCACAGGGACGTGTTTATATCTGCCGGATCTTATGAGATGATGAAGGGTGAGTGCCTCGCACTACGCGCCTATTGCCACCTGGACCTGTTACGGCTTTTTGGACCGGTACCGGGCAACATACAGGGTGGAACGGTGTTACCCTATGTGAAAAAGATCTCCAGGGAGCCGAACCAGCATCTCGCCTACAACCAGTATAAAACGGAGCTGTTGAATGACCTTACCGAAGCCGCCGCCCTGCTGAAGGACGCAGATCCTTTCACAAAGTATTCCCAGGCCGACCTCTCCGATCCCACCAGCGTTAATTCCCCTTTCAAGCCGGAGAATACCTACTCCGCCTTCCGGTTCCTGCGTATGAACTATTATGCGGTAAAAGCATTGCAGGCCCGGGCATATTTATGGTTCCAGGATAATGCATCCGCTTATACCTGTGCCAAAGAAGTGATCAATGCAAAGAACCCTGATGGTAACGCCAAGTTCCGCCTCGGGGTGCTCAGCGATATGGCTGGCGGCAACTTCAACCTTTCCATGGAACATATTTTCGGGCTCTATGATTTCCAGCTGGCAACAAAATTCGAGCAACAGTTCACCTCCGGCGCACTAAAAAAAGGCAGTGCTGTAACCACCGTTAATAACCAATTATATGGTAATACGGGCACGGATATACGGGAAACCAACCTCTGGGCCCTGATCACACTGGCCAACGGCTCCAAATGCTACATCATGAAAAAATATACAGCTGCTACTGCAAGTACGGCCATAGCACCTTTCCAGATACCCATGCTGCGTGTCAGCGAAATGTACCTGGTTGCTGCGGAAACGGCGCCGGCAGGTGAAGGCCAGCAGTACTGGGAAGCTTTCCGCACCGCCCGCAATATCACCATTTCCACATTGCCCGCCGATCCCGCACAGGTACAGCTGGAACTGGTGAAGGAGTACCGGAAGGAATTTTTTGCAGAAGGACAGGGATTCTTTGCCTATAAACGCATCAACGCACCAAAGGCAAGCTTTCTCTGGGCCCCTTCCGCCGCCACCATCAATTACCTGGTACCCCTTCCTTTAAATGAATTTGTTCAATAACACAAGCGCAAAGAATGAAACAGATACTCACTGTAGCCATGCTGACCGCTTTACTGGCTGCCTGCAAAAAAGATCAGTATTACCTCTACAACGATATCGCCCGGCTTCAGTTTGGCCCGGCGCCCGACCGGATCTATACCGCATCCTTCGAAATGGCGGATACCGTAAAGCCGTACACCTTTTACTACGAACCGGCTACCACTACCCAGGACACCGTATTCTTCGATATCTATGCCATCGGGGGCGTGAGTAACAACGACCGGCCCTTCATCCTTGAACAGGTGATCCTCAACGGTGAAGAAAATGCTATACCCGGTACCCATTACAAAGCCTTTTCCGACGCATCCCTGAAAGAGGTGTATGTGATCAAAGCAGGAGAAGTACATGCCTCAGTACCCGTGATCCTGCTGCGCGATGCTTCGCTGAAAAAAGGGAACGTAAAACTGCAGATACAGATAAAAGCGAATGAACAGTTCCAGCCAGGGGAGATTAAAAAATTATGGAGAAGGGTGAACCTTACGGATATGCTTAGTCAGCCAGCCGCCTGGAATGCTTCTGCAGTACAATACTACTGGGGCAAATACAGCCAGGTGAAACACTCCTTTATGATCAATCAAACGGGTGAGAAATGGGACGAGGAATTTCTGACCTATGTGAACACCGATTATGCGCTGCTCACCTTCTGGAGACTGAAGCTGAAAACCCTGCTTACTGACTACAATAACGCCCATCCCGGTGAACCACTGACAGATGAAGCGGGTGAAACAGTCGTATTTCCTTAATCTTCAAAACAGCCTTTCATGAAATTGAAATATCAGATCCTGGTTGCCTGCTGCATCCTCCTGGTCAGCTCCTGTTATAAAGACCGGGGAAATTATACTTACAATATTCCCGAAGAGATCTCCATCAGTGGCATAGAAGCCTCTTACAACAAGGTGTCGCTGGTAGATAAGATCAACGTCGATCCTCTTGTCAGCTCTACTGATCCTGAGGCAAAGCTCTCCTACTGGTGGGGCATTTACGAGACCAATGTGCAGGGCTCGGCGCCTAAGGTAGACACCATTGGCCACACCAAAGCGCTGGATTACCTGGTAACCCAGCCGGCAAAAGGATGGGTATTGGTATTCGGTGCAAAGAACGAACATACCGGCTTCAGTAAAATAGTGACCGCCAGCATTAACGTAATCACCCAATTCACACGGGGCTGGTATATCATGAAGAGCAGCGGCAGCCAAACCGATGTGGATCTCTTCTTAACGCCCTCCGGTATTACACCGGCATCTGCGATAGAAAATGTATTCTCATTGGTAAATAAGAAAAAACTGGATGGGGAAGCAAGCCTTTTCGGATTCTATACAAATTATAAATCCAACGTAACAGGCGCTTACGCCAATACCAGGGCGATGTTCATTTTATCCGACAAAGATGCCAGTGTTGTAAACATCAATACTTTCAAAGAAATACACGGTATTAACGACCTTTTCTATGAAACACCTACGGTGAAAAAACCCGGTAGTATCAGTGAAGCTTCACAGGCCAACTACTTTGTGAACAACGGACACCTGCACAGTGTTTATTCCATGTCGGCCAACGTAGGCCTGTTCGGCGGTGAGCAACTGCGCGACGATAACAACAGCCCGTATAGTCTTTCCAGGTATTTCCTGGCATACGTTTTCGATAACCCCTTCTTTTTTGATGAAACAAGCGCTTCGTTTGTTTCCGCTACAGGAACAGGCAGCGTGCTCTCTGCTGTAACAGATGCACCCGGAACAGAGATGCCCGCCAACCGGAATAACAAAGAACTGCTGTTCATGGGTTTAAAATCTTCCAACCCATACACTGGTATCGCCCTGTTCAGGGACAAGAAAGATCCTTCATTAAAGATACTTTCCACGATCACACCATCCAATTACGCATTGAAGCTGGTGAATGATACACTGGCGCCTACGGACAAGCTGAACCAGGCGGAACGTTTCGGGCTGATCGTGGCCGATGAAAATATCCTGTATTTCTCCGCGGGGCAGGAAGTGTGGTCCCGTAATCTCAGTAATGGCGCCGAACAGTTGCAGTTCACCGCACCTGCCGGGGAAAAAATAACGTGTATCCGTCACCGTAAATATGCCGGCTCCGCTACCGCCGAACAGGCTTTTTATTACAACTATATGCTGATAGGCACAGCCAGCGGCGGTAGTTATAAAGTGCGCGCATTCCGGAAAACATCCGGTAACCTGGCTGCAGTCCCCGATTTTACAATGGAAGGCAAGGGAAACGTAGGAGATGTGATCTACATTGCGCCGCCAATCGACAACTATACATATCCAAACAGTTATTAACAAATATTATCTGACTACAAATGAAAAAACTGCATCTGGGTGTAATGGCCCTGCTTTGCCTGCCGGCATTTCTGAAAGCGCAGGTAACCGTTTCCGGCGAATGGATGCGCCGGCACGACGGTAATGTACACCTCTACCGCGTAGAACATGGAAGACTGGAAGAAGTGGCTGCGTCAAAACCTGGCCCCGATTCTTCTTTCGGGTTTTATTTCCGCCCGGCACGCGAAGGATTTTATGTGATCGGCACTGGTAATGTTCAGTCTCCTATAGACAAATACAGCTTCTATTTCAAACAGAAGGACCAGCTGAATGTAAAGATCACAGATACTTCCTATGTGCTGACCGGTAAAAATTCTCCTGAAAACCTGGCCGTGGAAAAATGGCATAACACGATCCTTCCACTGGAAAGAAAAGGCGTTTATTTCAACATGTCCCGGAGCACTTACGTGGATTTTTTCCCATTGCTGGAAGCGATTCACAAACAAATCCCGGCAATGAAATTCGCTTCCTCCGGCAACAATGGTTTCGACGCTGAATTTGCGAAATTCCGTGAATTGGATATGCTCCTCTGTGCCGCTGAGTTGCTGAGTACTCCCCGCTCCGCCCATCCGTCTGAAAACGATTATACACCATATTTCAAAAACCTGGACGTTCCGTATTTTACAACGGATACACGCCTGCTCCGCTATCCGTATGGCATGCGCATGATGCGTACACTGCAAATGATGCCTGCCCGGATGGGTAAAGGCGATGTAAAGGACTATAGCATAGAAGCCAGGATGAAAGGGATTGAAAATGATACCCTGAAAGGTGAAATTGTATTGCAACAGGCAGCGTCACTTAAAACATTCCTTGGCTACACAGACCTGGACAAACAATATGGCAAATACCTGCTTACTCCCGACCAGGCCAATCGTGCAGCCAGCATAAAAGCGGAACTGGCGAAGAAGGCCACTGCTGCCGGCGGACAGGCGGTAAATTTCACCTACCCCGATATAAATGGTAAACAAACATCGCTGACTGATTTCAAAGGCAAAGTAGTACTGGTAGATGTTTGGGCTACCTGGTGCGGCCCATGTAAAGGAGAATTACCCCACCTCAAAAAACTGGAGGAAGAGATGCATGGACAGGATGTACTGTTCCTGAGCGTATCTGTAGATGAACAAAAAGATCATCAGAAATGGAAAGATTTTATTGCCAGCGAGAAACTGGGCGGCGTACAGTTATTTGCCAGCGGGTGGAGCGATATTGCCAAATTCTATGACATTAAAGGGATTCCGCGGTTTATGGTATTTGATAAAAAAGGGAATATCGTTTCAACAGATGCC